>JAJPHX010000126.1 GCA_021325075.1 Nitrososphaeraceae archaeon
CTTCGTGTTGCCCTCATTCAGAAGGTTTCCGATCACGTTTGGAGCGCCTCCGATGTAGGTGACGCCGATTTCGTAGGCGCGGATGCTGATCTCGCCATCGACATAGGCGCCAAGATCAACCGAGTCTGTCTTTGTCTGCCCTACAGATAGGTACTGCAGGTTAAGCCTGAACGTAGTGGACTTGCCTATGTCGTCAGTCGGCGCAAAGACCTGCGTGGAAAACTCCTTGTTGTAGTTTGCGTCCATGCTCTTTACAGTCCACTTTGAATCGCCAAGGACCTTGATCGAGTCTGACTGCGAAGTAAGCGTGATAAGCACGTTTGACAGCGGTGTGCCTGCAACGTTTGATACCGCAAACTTGTAGTCGTATATCTTGCCGGCTGTCACTATCGAAGAGTTGCCGGCAGGAGTCACGCTCAGGTCGGACTCGAGTGCCCTTGGCAGAACCACCAGACCAACCTGGATGTTTGTGCTCGTTTTGACCCCGTATGCGTTGCCGTACGACACCTGTAGATTGATTGACTGCGAGGTTTCGCCTGCGCTGCTTGTATAAATTGTCGGCCGTATCTCTGCGGTGCCATTCGCCGGGATGCTGCCAACGTCAAACGTCTTCTGACCCACTGTCACGGCAGACGCGCCACCAGTGCCATTAGCTGATGCAGACACTGTGATCACCACGCCTGTAGCGGCAGCGGTTCCCTTGTTGATTATAGTTATCGGGACTTGGTTTGCGCTGCCCGGCACTATCTCGCGGTTGACCGCCTCTGCATCAAGCACAGCCTTGCCTGTTAGCCTGAACGGGGCGAAAAACTCGGCAATCCTGTACTGGCCCACCTCTAGTATCCTTGAATACTGCACCGTCAGCGACGCGTTGTAGCCCTGCACGTTTGCATATTTTGAAACGTCCACCTGGAAGAATAGCGTAAATGCCACACCAGCATGGATCAAGTCATTTTGTTTTGCTACTGCCCGCGAACCGCCACCCGATGCCGTCATTCCCGACGGAAGGTTTAGGGTGCCGGTGATGGACGTGATGTCTGATAAGCCTCTGTTGACAACGACAACTGCAAGGATGGAAGCGCCGTCGCCGGGGCCCACCTCTACCTTGTCAAGGCTTGTCCCCTGTGGAGGCGGAGTAGTCCTGTTGGTCCAGAAAGCGTCTTGGAACACGGGCCCGCTGTAATTAGTGTCAACGAGATTCTGGGCATAGACGCTTGCCGCTGGGACAGCCAGCAACAGAGAAGCAAGCAATGCAAAAACTACCATGCGTATCAATGAAATACTACCTCTTTTTCCACCCTGCCGTCTCTGATATAAATCGCCCTGTCAGTGGCTTCTGCAAGCTCAGGGTTATGAGTAACCATAACTATCGTTCGCCTGAACTTGCTTGACAGCAACCTTAGAAGGTCAAAGACTTCCTGTCCCGTCTTTGTATCCAGATTGCCGGTGGGCTCGTCTGCAAGTATTATTGCCGGGTCGTTCATCAGCGCCCTTGCTATTGCGACTCTCTGCTGCTGGCCTCCACTTAGGCTCCCGGGCTTGAAGCCTGCCTTGTCGGCGATGCCAAGGATATCAAGGATCTTCATTGCACGCCGCTCCCTTTCACTGCCTTCCATGTTAGACAGGATGGCCGGCAGCGCGACATTTTTGAGTACAGTCGTCCTGTTTATTAGGTTGTACGACTGGAAGATAAATCCGATAAGGTAATTTCTCATCGTTGCAAGCTCTGAGTCCGTCAGCGAAAACACGTCAACACTCCTGATGAAGACGCTGCCCGAAGTGGGCCTGTCAAGAGCTCCAATGATGTTTAGGAGGGTCGATTTGCCGCTGCCAGACGGGCCCACTATTGCAACAAACTCGCCTTTCTTTATGGAAAGGTTCACACCCCGGAGGGCCGCAACCCTGCCTGCCGCAGATTCAAATATCTTGAAGAGGTTCTCCACCTTCATGACGACCGAGTCATCAGCTTGTTCAGGCTGTGCCAAATGCCTATAGAAATCGCTGGCCGCCTAATAAGCATAACTGACTGGTCAGTCAGTTTTTCCTTACTATAATCACTAGGATACTGTTGCATTATTTGGGATGACTGAATCATTCACACTTTTGCTATTTTCCCAAGATTTTTAATACCGTGTTGTGGACTGGCAGAATTATGGGAATGCTTCTAATGACTTGCCTGATAATACTGGGCATTCCATTTGGCGTCATACTGACGTTGAGCATTGTATTACCGGTAGTTTCGCCCATTCCAAACAGCAACGTCACAAACCCAAATGACGGCAGCAACCAGCATGCAAATACCTACAACAATAGCACAAAAGCAAATACAGCTAATTCACATAACGCTTGACACCATTTTTTTTCGGTAAAATTAAATACGCATAATACAGCGTGGATGTTAATGCCTGTTGATCCTGTTTGCGGAATTGAAATGGATCAGGAACTTGCAGTAAGCCACGAGCACCACGGCAAGACCTACTACTTTTGCTGCGAAGGCTGCAAGAGGATCTTTGTCAAAAAGCCCGGCAAGTATTCAAAGTGATCTTGGCGTAACTGGGAAAGCCCCGCACGTCCGGCAGAACCTGCCGCCGGCGGGCATACAGCCGCCGCACTCGGGACAGCAAAATTCGCAATCTGCCTCTTCTTTTGGCGGCGGGAAATAGCTCCGGAACATCGCATAGTAGTGAAGGTGCTCCTTGCTCCTTATCGTTACTCCTTCTGCCTTGGCTGTCATTGTCTTGTTCGCAAAGGTCAGGTCGTCTATCATGCCTTCGAGGTAGTGCTGGTATCTGTCGGTGGCGGCCCCTTGCTCCTGCGCCATCTTCGCTCGCCATGCAATGCTGCCAAGCTCTTTCTCAAAGCACCTGCGCAGGATGAACTTGCCCCACTTTACACCTTCGCGCTCGCCAACCTTTTTCTCGATGCTAATTGACTTTGCAAACGACGCAAACTCGCCGTCAAGAAACGGCGTCTTTACTTCAACGCCTACATGGTCGCCAAGTTTTTTTGACGAAAAATGCATGACCTCCCAGAGCCGGCTCACTTCCTGCTCTAACTTTGGCAGGTCTGAATAATAGCGCGCAAGGTAATTGTAGCCGGCGAACAGCTCATCGCTTCCATCGCCTGTCATTATTCTCGAGTAACCGTCGTTTTTAGCCTGCTTGATGCCTGCAAGCGCGACTGACGAGTTCCTGACCTCTGCAGGATCGAACGTCTTGAATATCTGCACCACCTGTTCGACCAGACCAAGCATCTTCTCATGTGCGAAAACAACCTCGACATGTCTCTTGCTGTATTTTTCTGCAACCTGTCTTGCATAGGCAAGGTCAGGCGCATCCGGGCCAAAGCCGGCGGCCACTGAATATTGCGGGTGCAAGATGCTAACCAGTATGCTGCTGTCAAGGCCGCCTGATAGCAACAGCGCGTCCGCGTGGTTCCGCTCTACACTCTCTGTCAGCAACCTGACTAGCTGCGTACAGTCGTCTTGATCCAACAAAGCAAAATCGCGACAGGTGCTTGTTATTCTTTGCCGTCGGCCGGCGGCGCTTCACAGAATTCTGTCAGGACGCCGTTGAGCGACTTTGGGTGTATGAAGGTAATCCTCCTGCCGTACGAGCCGGTGCGCAGGCCGCCAAGCATCTTCATGCCACTGGCAGACGCCCTTGCCACGTCCTTTTCAATATCGTCAGCAGTGATCGCGATGTGGTGTATGCCCTCGCCGCGCTCTTGTAGGAATTTTGATATCGGGCTGTCGGTAGAAGTCGGTTCCATCAGCTCTATCCTGGTGTCCTGCAACATCAGCATCGCGACCTTTACTTTTTCATTTGGTACCTCCTCAATTTCGAGGTGGTCAACATTCAGTATCTTTTGGTAGTTCTTTAGCGCCTCTTCGACATTTTTCACGGCTATAGCGATATGGTCGACTCTCATTTTTCTTGCACCATTTTTTGGTCATCCCATTTTTTAAAGATATCTAGAAGGATATCTTGGGCTCGTACCTGCCAAATACAGTTCGCAATGTCCCGCTTATCTCACCTAGCATGCTGTAACTCTTTACCGCGTTGATGATAAGTGGCATCAGGTTTTCGTCATTCTCCGCGGCTCTTTGCAGCTGCGACAGCGCCTGATCTACCTTGGTCTTGTCGCGGCTGCTTTTCAATTCCTTGAGCCTTGCCACCTGCCTGTTCTCTATCTCTTGGTCTATCCTGTTAAGTTTTGGCTCAACGTCGTGGGCGTCCTGGTACTTGTTGACACCAACTATTACACGCTTGTTCTCGTCTATCTCTTTCTTTAGCTGGTAGGCGTTGTTCCTGATCTCTTCCTGAAAGAATCCCTTTTCCACTGCGACCATTGCGCCGCCCATCCTGTCTATCTTTTTCAGGTACTTGTTCACTTCGTCCTCTATCCTGCTTGTCAAATATTCTATATAGTGGGAGCCTGCCATCGGGTCCACCGTCTTGGTCACGCCCGTCTCGCTTGCGATTATCTGCTGCGTCCTCAATGCAACTTTGACTGATTCTTCTGTCGGAAGTGCAAGGGCTTCGTCACGCGAATTGGTGTGGAGCGACTGGCACCCGCCAAGCACTGCCGCAAGCGCCTCTGTTGTCACCCTTACGATGTTGTTGTCAACCTGCTGAGCTGTGAGCGACTCGCCGGACGTTTGGACATGGAATCGCAGGTGCATCGATTTTGGGTTCCTTGCATGGAACCTCTCCTTCATTATCTTGGCATAGATGCGCCTTGCAGCTCTGAACTTGGCAATCTCTTCAAAGAACTCCATAGTGCAACAGAAAAAGAAGGAAAGCCTCGGTGCAAAGTCGTCCACCTTCAGCCCCCTTACAGTGCAAGTTTCGATGTATTCTATAGCATTTGCAAACGTGAACGCGAGCTCTTGCACGGCGTTGCACCCTGCCTCGCGCATATGGTAGCCGGATATGCTGACCGGGTACCACTGCGGCACTTTTTTAGAGCAGTATTCTATCATGTCACCAATGATCCGCATTGACGGCTTGGGCGGGTAGATGTAGGTGTTGCGGGCGATGTATTCCTTCAGGATGTCGTTCTGAGTAGTGCCGCGGAGCTGGCCCGGCGACACGCCCTGCGACTCTGCAACCGTGATATAAAGCGACAATAATGTAGATGCAGTCGAGTTGATAGTCATCGAGGTGCTGACTTTGTCAAGCGGAATGCCTTCAAAGCAGGTCATCATGTCCTTTATCGAGCTGATGGCAACTCCGGTCCTGCCTACCTCACCTTCCGACTGTGGATCATCCGAGTCCCTGCCTGTCTGGGTAGGCAGGTCAAACGCCAGTGAAAGCCCTGTCTGGCCATGATCGAGCAAGAACTTGAAGCGCTTGTTCGTTTCTTCCGCGCTGCCAAAGCCGCTGTACTGGCGCATCGTCCAGACGCGCTCGCGGTACATTTCCGGGTAGAGCCCGCGCGTAAACGGATATTTTCCAGGCTCTTCCTCCTTGTTGCTGTATTTCGCCAGATCCTTCTTGGCATATGTGCGCTTTACCGGGATGCCAGAGTCGGTCTTGAAGTTCTCTGTCCCCATTGCAATCACCTGCTTAACAGCTCAGAAGCCAGCTGGTCTGCGGCCATGTACGGGTCGATCTCTTTTCTGGCAAGTTTATCGATAAACTCTGAATATTTCTTGTCCCTGGCAAGCATGGAAGAAACCTTTTCCTCGACTATATTTAAAACCATGTCCTTCAACTCGTCCTCGAGCATCTTTCTTTCGCGTTCTTTATAATTAATGCTTTTTTCCTTTAGGAATTTATCAATACTCTTCGCTAGTTCCTTTATGCCCCTGCCGGTCTTTGTCGATGCTTTTAGAACGGTGGGCTTTCTTTCGGTATCGCCTATAAGGTCAAGGATTGTCTGGTACAGCGCATTTGCGCCGTCAAGGTCTGACTTGTTGACGACGTACATGTCGCCTATTTCAGTCAGCCCAGCTTTTACGGCCTGCATGTTGTCGCCGGTGTGCGGAGTAAATAGCACCACAGTCAGGTTGACCGCCTTGGATATCTCTACTTCAAGCTGGCCCGCGCCCACGCTTTCTACAAGCACAAGGTCGTAGCCGGCGGCATCAAGAATCCGGATGGCGTTTCGCAATGATTTAGAGACTCCGCCGACAGCCCCCCTTGAAGCCATGCTCCTCATGAACACCTTGTCGTCGTCAAGGCTTCCTTGCATTCTAACCCTGTCGCCAAGTATCGCGCCGCCCGTGATAGGGCTTGTCGGGTCGACTGCAAGGACCGCGACCCTGTAGCCCAGATCCTTACACTCGGGTATCAGCTTGCCGATAAGCGAGCTCTTGCCCGCGCCGCCGGGACCGGTAAAGCCGACGGTCTTGGCGCCGCCTGTCTTGCTGAAAATCTGTTTTATTATCTCCCGGGACTCGGGCTCGTCGTTGTCAACGATGGAAATCGCCCTTGCTAGCGCGCGCCTCTCGCCTGCAAGCAGGCCCTTCACTATGGGAAGCACGACCCGGTGTTAGATTGCGTACAATATTAACGAATTCTTGTACTCATTCGCTGAGGGATTCCGAGATGATGTTGGCAAGCTTGTCCTTGCCCTCGCTGCGGTACCTGTCGACCTCGTTGAGAAGCTGCTCCTTCAGCTGCATGTACAGGCTGACCTGCTCCTTCACGGTCCTTGTCTGGACCTCTTCTGCCTCCGACGAAGCCATGGAGTAATATGGCGCGTTTTGTATTTATGACTTCACAGGGAGCGTTACTAGTCACGCCGGAAGTGAATAAATATTTTAAGCGGAAAGGCCCATCCCACAGTAGTAATGTCAGCGCAGCAACAGCAGCAACAGAAAAAGCCGGTGCGTGTCCTAGTGTCCAAGCTCGGCCTTGACGGCCACGACAGGGGGGCCCTTGTGATATGCAGGGCTTTCCGCGATGCTGGCATGGAAGTCATTTACTCGGGCTTGTTCTGCACCCCGGAGCAGGTGGCAAACATGGCAATAGACGAGGACGTCAACGTGGTGGCGATGAGCCTGCTAAACGGCGCTCACTTGACGCTGTTTCCAAAAGTGGCGCGACTGCTAAAGGAAAAGGGCGCCGGCGACATTCTGCTTGTTGGCGGAGGCATCATACCTGAAAGCGACAGAAAAGAGCTGGAAAAGCAGGGCGTGACTGGAAACTTTGGACCGGGCACTCCGCTCCCTGTGATAATAAAGCACATCATGGAAAACGTGAAAAAGCCTACGTGATTGCGCAGGGCTTAGACTTCTGGCGCGTCGGGCCACATCATCCTGCGCATCTCCTTGCCCACCTTTTCCACTTGATGATTCTCTATCTCTTTCATGTACCGCGCAAACGAGTTCTTGCCCTCCTTCTTGTACTTGCTGACCCATTCCTCGGCAAACTCGCCTGACTGGATTTCCTTGAGCGCCTCTTTCATCTTTTTCTTGGCCTCCTTGTCGACCACCCGCGGGCCGCGCGTAAGGCCGCCGTACCTCGCAGTTTCGCTCACGCGATTGTACATGCCGGTTATACCATACTTTTGGATCAAGTCAACGATCAGCTTCAATTCATGAAGGCACTCGAAATACGCAACTTCTGGTTGGTAGCCTGCCTCGACTAGAGTCTCGAAGGCGTTCATTACCATCGCATGTGCTCCTCCGCAGAGGTCAACCTGCTCGCCAAACCAGTCAGTCTCTACCTCTTCCTTGAAGTTTGTCTGCAATACGCCGGGGCGCGTGCTTCCAATGCCTTTTGCCATCGCAAGGACTCTGTCCCACGCCTTGCCTGAATGATCCTGATAGACTGCGACAAGCGATGGCGTGCCAAAACCCTCTTGATACAGCTCGCGTACTCGCTGACCCGGTCCCTTTGGCGCGACCATTATAACGTCGACGTTCTTTGGCGGCACTATCCACTTCCAGTGGATCGCCGCGCCGTGTGAAAAGCTAAGAGCCTTGCCTTCGGTGATGTGCTTTGCAATTTCTTTTGTATAAGTGTCAGCCTGCTCCATGTCCGGGATCAGGACGTGGATAATGTCTGCGGCCTTTGCTGCTTCGCCCACTTCCATGACCTTGTGGCCGTCAGCCTCAGCCTGCTTCCAGGTTTTGCCGCCTTTCCTCAGACCCACGATAACATTGAGGCCAGAGTCCTTCATGTTGGACGCCTGCGCGCGTCCCTGAATGCCGTAACCAATAACTGCTATTGTCTGGTTCTTGATCGGATTCAATAACACCTGATTGTCAAGCCATTTCTTAGCGGGCATGGATGTCTCTCGCTGGCATGCATTATATTATTCTACTGATAGGTTGCTTGCCATCATGAATATTGAATGACGGATGATGCACCATCTGCCAAATTCAGCCAGTATAGCTTCAAGTTCTCTGGCGCTGGCAGTCAGGCTGTATTCAACCTTTGGAGGCACCATGCCATAGATCTTTTTCGTAACCAGCCCTTCCCGCTCTAGTTCAAGCAGCCTATCTGACAGCATGGTGCCGCTGATGCCTGCAAGCGACCTCTTAAGCTCACTAAAACGCATTACTTCTCTTGATCTCATGCTCTTCAGAATCTGCAATGTCCACCTCTTGTCAAGCATCTTCCATAAATCCGCAATACTCCCAAGCTCTGCATCGTTTTGGTCAAACATTTGGATGCGTTTCCTCTTGCCAGCATTGCAGGCAATAGTCGCCTGTCACCTGAAATATTTCGGCCTTTTTCAAGCACAAATTGCAATGCATTACTTCATTCTGGCTTCCCTTATGCCGGTATGTTGCAGGGCGAGTGGACAAATCGACCGGCTGCAAAACCCGATCACATCCATCCAAGAGATCGGATTTCAAGTTCATCTTGAATGATGGCAAGGTTTCATCCACTCTGCCGCAAATCACGCAGCATCTGTTCAAACTGCTCTTTCGTGATCTCGCCTTTCGCGTACCTCTCTCTGACAATCGATGTCGCGTCCACTCGCTGATGCATGTAATATCCTCTCCAAGGCCAGAGCAGCCATCTTGCCACCCACAAACCCGCGAATATCAGGAAAATGCCGCCGGACCAGCCAAAACGGAACGGATAGTACAACCCAGTTGGAGCCAAGAACAGAGATACAACAATCGATATTCCTATTGCAGCTATCCCGCCTACTAGGCTCCAGCCGATGATTTGCCTTGTACGATTTACCTGTTGGTCGATCATGTTACCCAGCCCCCTGATTACGAGGCTGCCCTGCCAATCCTAGCAAGCGCCTCCTTGGTTCCCTTCATGATCTGGTTTTCCACTTTACCCCTGAACAGGAGGGGGATGCCAACTAGCTCGATGTCCCATGCGATGTCGATCTTGGTTTTGCTTCCGTCGCCTGATAGCGTAACTATTCTAGTGCCTTTCATCGGGCCTTCTGTCATTGTTACTTCGACCAACTCTTTTGGACGAAGCACCACGATCTGGCGGCCTTTTGAATTCCTAAAGCCAACGGTGACCTCTCTTTCGATCACGTTGCCTGTCCTGCTGATGTTTCTGATGGTGTTGAGCCCGGGGTAGTACTGGGGCTCGTTGTCAACATCTGCGACAACGTCCCACACCCTGTCAATAGGCGCGGGCACTTCTGTGCTGTCGCTAAAGGTGATCATCAGTGCTGCCACATCCCCCAGCCATGAGTGTTCCATTGCCCGTGCCATGAGCCGCCGTATCCCTGAGTGCCCCAAGGACCAAACGATCCGATTGGTTGGCCCTCTGAAGTATAGAGTACCTGTCCGTTTCCTGCGTCCACGATTGTCAGGTATCCAGTCTGGTTTTCAGAATTCACTACAAAGAACGTGTATGTCAGATAGCCTTGCACTGCGCCAAGGTACCCGCCAAGAACTGTCCCGTTAGTTATTTGCTTTTGTGCGGTTTCAGCAGCCGTGATAAACGACACTTTAGTGTATTCCTTTACAAAATTACTTACCTCATTTCCAACGTTTATCGAGCCATTTATCTTTGGCATCGCCTGATAACTGCTCCACATCATCTGCTGCTGTGCCCTTGCCTGCACTATTGATGACGCCACCAGAACGGCAGATACCACGCCGGCCGCCGCGATGGCAACTATCACCATCTTTTTGTTCAGAAATCCTCTTGTCATGCGGAAACTTCGGCAGGAATTATTTTAACCATTGTTTACCCATGGCACGTAACTTGGTTACCTAAGTCCTGAGCAATATGATCATAAAATAGAATAAAAAATAAAGAAAAAGCACAGGAGTTTATCGCGCCGTTACTACTTGTGTTCTTGCTGTTCTTATGCCCTTTGCCACGCCAAGCCCGAATATCGCAAGCCCAAATATCACTCCAAGTATCGGGCCTGGGAATACAATGATCGCTAGAGAGTACCCCATCGCATTCAGGGCGGGCACCATAAAGATTATGCCACTTGTCGCCAACAATCCCGCCACCAGAAATGATTTCTGCTTCCATGACACAACAAATGCCGCAGTCGCCAGTACTATCGCGGCTAGGCTAAACACCGGCGTAGGTCCTACCTTTGTCACCAGTGCTACATTCCCTATCGCGTTTATTACACACAAGGCGAGTGTTGCCGCGGCCAGCCCTCTACCAATACGAGCCTTGAATTTGTCATGCCGCATATTCGGCCCGATCTATTTTAGGCGTTATTCACCTTTGATAGGTAACATAGTTACCACACCCTTAATGTAGTTACGGCAAAAAGTCATTTTAGGGAGGGTTCACCGTAATGGTAGTGATAGGCATGCCGCGCCTTGAAGGCGATCATGATTATTCTGAGGAATCTTACTGCGTCATTAACACGACTATCCTAAATCCCGCATTGATCAAGTCCGAGAAATCTGGTTAAATTGGTCCACGAATACCGCGACAGGATCTACATCAGAAAAGACGTGATATTGAAGCTGTCTGAATACGGCGAGCTTAACCAGAGCAAGCTGATGAGCTACTGCGGCCTGAACAATGTCAAGCACAAGCCGATTATCGATGAAATGGTGGAAAAAGAGCTGATAACCAGATTTGAAGAGCCGTGGGGCGACAAAAAGATAATCAAGTACAAGGTTTCAGAGAAAGGACGGGCAATTTTTCAAGAAATCCTGGAGCCATATGAAGTGCTGTTTCCCCGGGGAGAAGGAGAGAATCATGATGACAACAGGTAACATAGTTACTATATTTCTTATAATGAGCAGGAGGAAAATTTAGACAGTGGCAAGCAAGAAGGAAAAGCCGGCAGAGAATATCTTTACGATAATGGATGAAGTAGTCCGCCAGCTAAACAGGACCAAAAAGATGTTCATCCTGATGATAGTCTCTATCGTGATTGTTGTGCCCGGCACATTCATCGTTACCTTTGCGTTGGCAGGAGGTGAATCATTCTGGAATGGAGCGCAGCATGGCGGGCCTTCCGACGGCTCTACCTTTGGCATAGCACGAGGCATTGTAGTCGTGTTCGTGCTTGCATGGATAGTCATAGGGATAAGGCAGTGGTTTGTGCTTTCAAAATGGACGCAGAGGTATCAGCTGTACAAGGAACTGCAGAAAAAGATCGACAAAAAGCTGGATTACGATGAAAATAACGAAAGCAAAAATGGAGACACTAGTTGACGATTTTCAGTTCTGCGTCAAACTTCTCGATGAGGATGCCTGCTCCCATGCCAAACACTGCCTCAAATGCCGACTCAATCTTTTTCCTCGAGAGGTTATCGGGCTCATAGACAGAGATGCCATGCTCTCTGTAAAGGTAAAAGAGCAGAAGATCTTTTGACTCGCCGTCAAATAGGTCTAAGGTGTTCTTGAGAGCCACCTGAATTTTAGTGGCGATAGCCTTGCCGTCAGCGGTTCTCTTCTTTAGCACCAGCCCCTCATAGAAAGAATAAACCTTAAAGCAGCTGTATGTAAAATTTATGACAACGTCCAGATTATATGCTATGGTCGAATTTACACAGTTACACAATGAAGATACTGGTGGCAGAAGACGAGCCA
>JAJPHX010000158.1 GCA_021325075.1 Nitrososphaeraceae archaeon
GGCTGGCAAGCCTGGTGGCAGACTTTCGAGCATGGAGCACAAAAAGTTAGTGACAAATTGGTAAACCTAGCAGAGCTAGTACCGGGCGACAGAGTCTTGGATATCGCAACAGGGATTGGAGAACCGGCTATCACTGCTGCAAAGCGAGTAAGACCTAATGGCAGAGTTATTGCCACAGACATTTCTTCTCAAATGATAGCAATTGCAAAGTCACGGGCTAAATCACTTGGTTTGGATGGCGTGATGGAATTTAGGGAAGGTGACGCAGAGAAACTGGAATTCCCAAAATCATCTTTTAACACCGTTCTTTCTAGATGGGGTTTGATGTTTCTTCCAAACCTACCCATAGCATTGACTACAATTAGGCAGCTCCTAGTTCCAGGAGGAAGACTTGCAGCTGCTGTATGGTCAACTCCGGCCAAAGTTCCAATGCTTGACCTGGCTTTCTCTACAGTGCGAAAACAAATCAATGCGCCTACACCTTCACCCGGGACACCCGGGCCTTTTGCTCTTGCAGATTCAGAAGCTCTGAAAAAATCATTTAGCCAGTCAGGATTTGAAGATATTCGCATTGAGACATTTGACATTACATTTAGCTTTGATTCTGCTGAAAGCTACACAAGGTTTAATCAGCAAATAGCTGCACCTATTCAGGCAATGTTAGCCAATCAGACTGAAGAAAAGAAAAAGCAAGTGTGGGATTCGGTAACAGACGCAGTTAGCAAGTACGCTGATTCTCATGGTAGGGTGAACATAGATAATGAAGTAATCTGTATTGTAGGGAGATCTTGATTGTCTGTATTGTCAATTGACTAGTAGCCATCTCATAAACAATCGCAATACAGAAAAATTATCTGGTATGGCATGAAAAAGGACTTAGAACTAGCTAGCAATCATTCAACGGCTGCTTTGTAGTGCCATTTATGAGATGACTTCTAGTAAAAAACAAACATATCCTTTGCACTAATATCACATTCAGCTTGTGCCAGTAATTGCTATTGAGTTTTATTGCGAAGTCTTTATTTTATTCAGGCTGCCGAGGATTTTTTTCGCAATATCTTCGTGGTCGTAGGACTGCTTTACGGCGACTGCCAGAATCCGCAGCTTGCGGCTCTTGCTAAGCGGAAAGAGAAACATGTCAAGCAACTTGCTATGGAACATCAGGTATTCAAGCTCGCCAAAGTAATCCTCGTTGTTCTTTGCCATCGAGATCATGAGCTCAGTCTGCACGCGGAGCACCTTGAACCGCTGCTCGTTTGGAGGAGCCATCGACTTTTTGAAATGCAACCCAATCAGGTTGGCGTTTTCTATAATTGCTGCCAAAAGAATGTTGTCGTCCAATGCAACGATTTCCTTGCACTGCTCTGCGCCACCCATGACCTGTTCTCGTTCCAGTGGTGTCCGATACAAATAGCTTTTCCCAGCAAAAAGCTCATTCTGGCATGGCTTGGAGTTCCCTGTACATCCTGTCAGTAATTATGCTGGCCCCACTTCCAAAGATGTCTTTCAGAGCAGACTCGATTTCTCTGACGGAACAGCCCCTGTCATCAAATGATATGCTGCAATGTTTTGCCAGATAAAACATTAGGGTCTGTTTCGCCGGCTCGCCCAGCACGTCCAAGGCCCGCTCGAGCGATATTTTTATCTGGTAATATTTGTAGCCATTTTTTGGCATCATTTGGCAGGCTTTCTGTACATGAAACTAGTATAAGAAAGTATCTGTTTTTGGGAACTAGCTTATATTAAGCGTCGTTTTTCTGGCCATGCTTCGAATCCGCGGCCATCTTGACAAACTGCCTGTGCATCCTAGACTCGCCTGAGAGCTCTGGGTGGAATGCCGTGCCGATGATGTTCTTTTGCCTCACCGCGACAACCTTGTTGTTCAGTTTTGCAATCACTTCGACATCCTTGCCTACCTCGCTTACCGCAGGAGCCCTGATGAACACTCCCTTGAATGCCTCCTTGCCAAGCATGCCTATCGACAGGTCTGCCTCAAACGACTCGTTCTGCCTGCCAAACGCGTTGCGCTCGATGACAATATCGAGGTTGCCTATCAGCTTTTGCTTCGTGTCACCCACTACCCTGTCATAGGCCCTCTTTGAGAGCAGTATCATGCCCGCGCAGGTGCCCATTACTGGCATGCCTTCGGAGATGCGCTTCTTTATGATAGGCAGCGACCGCTGGATTGCGGCAAGCGTGCTCTGAACCGTGCTCTCGCCGCCGGGCAATATGAGGCCGTCGATCTTTTCTATCTCTTCAGGGTAGCGCACCAGCTGCACGCTGCCTTCTATCTGTAGATCCTGCAGCGCCTGTTTTGTGGCGGCCACGTTTTCCTCAATGTCTCCCTGAAAACCCAAGACCCCGATGGTGAGCGATTTTTTCTTGCTGCTCAAGCGTGCTGGCCCCTTTCCTGCATCCGAAGCTCCAAGTTTTTGGTATCCATGCCAAGGAGTGACTTCTTTTCGTCCACCATCTTTTGAGCTTCCATCACTATTTTTGCGTCATTGTAGAACGTGGTCGCAAGCACCACCGCCCTTGCCCTCTGAGCAGGGTCTTCCGACTTGAATATCCCCGAGCCGACGAACACGCCGTCGCATCCAAGGTTCATCAATAACGCCGCGTCAGCCGGAGTGGTGATTCCGCCTGCCGCAAAATTGACTACAGGCAGCCTGCCAAGTCGCGCTGTCTCTTCAACCATTACGTACGATACTTTCAGCTCGCGCGCAGCCTTCATCAGCTCTTGGTTGTCGCCGTCCTGATAAATGGAGCGTATCTTGCGTATCTCGCTGTTGACAAGCCTGATGTGTGTGACTGCCTCGGCAACGTTGCCCGTGCCGGGCTCGCCCTTTGTCCTTATCATCGCGCATCCTTCCTCTATTCTCCTGAGCGCCTCGCCAAGGTTCTTTGCACCGTTGACAAACGGAGTTGTGAAATCCCACTTCCAGATGTGGCGCTCCTCGTCTGCCGGAGTTAGCACTTCGCTTTCGTCTACCATGTCGACCCCTACTACTTCAAGAACGCGGGCTTCATCGGTGTGACCTATCCTGCATTTTGCCATTATCGGGATCGTGACTGCGTCCATTATCTCCTGGATTATCTTGATGCTTGCGGTCCTTGCAACTCCGCCTGCCTTCCTCACATCGTACGGGAGCTTGTCAAGGACCATCACCGCGACTGCGCCGGCTTCTTCGGCAATTACTGCCTGCTCTACGTTTGTAACGTCCATTACCACGCCGTGCTTTTGCATGTGCGCAAAGCCGCGTTTTAGTAAAGTGGTACCGCGAACCAGCTGGGCGTTTTCAACCACATCGACCCTGACGCCCTTTGGTTTTGGCTCGGTGGCCACGAGGGATATTGTCATTATAACTTCAATTCGCTAAATGCTCTATATATTTTCTGTCAGCTGGTATATTTTGAAATGATGCCGTCCAGCTGCGTCCCGACGTTGCCTATTATTGATGGGACGCCATTGCTAGAGTTTGGGTCGACCCAGCTGATGGTTTTTGTATTACCATCAGTATTCACCCTTAGCGTGTATTTTGTCAGGCTGGCCACCCCTTCCTTTTGCGGGTAATCAGAGTCCGGTATGCTCATAAAGCCACTTACGAGTATCAAGTCCTTCAGCCGCTTCATGTCGTCCACATTTACCGTAAACGTCTTTACATCAGGCGCTCCAACAAGCTTGCTGTACCTTGCCGAGCCGTCGTTTCCAATAGTCAGCTCGTCTGCTCCCGTCGCCACAAACTGACCATTTTCTGTTTTTGTCAGGTTCTGCCTGCTGTAGTCAAGGCTCAGCTGCGTCTGGTCTGTGGCAGGATTGTTGTTGAAGCTTGGCAGCAGGACAAGCGCGGCCATCACTGCAACCACCGCAGCAATCGCTATCAGGAACTTTTTGGCCATTAGGATCTGTTCTGGGTCGATCTGATGTAGTTCAAGAGGCCGCCGGCGACAAGGACATGCCTCTGCCTTGGGGTCAGGTCGATCTTGAGCGTTATCTTGCTGTCCTTGCCTACAGCCGCTTCCATCGTCTTGCTGCCGTCCTTTAGGCTCGCAACTACGTTGTCTATTGTCACCGGCACTCCCTGCGCGAGCAGATCAAAGTCTGACGCATTCTGGAACTCAAATGGGATGATGCCAAAGTTGATGAGATTCGCCCTGTGTATCCTTGCAAACGACTTTGCGATCACACCCTTTACTCCGAGGTACATTGGCGCAAGGGCCGCATGCTCCCTGCTAGAGCCCTGCCCATAGTTTTCGCCACCCACGATAAAGCCGCCGTGCTTTTCCTTCGCCCTCTTTGCAAATTCCGGGTCAAGCCAGTAAAAGACATATTCGCTGATGGCCGGCACGTTGCTCCTTAGCGGCAGTATCTTTGCCCCGGCCGGCATTATCGCGTCCGTGCTGACGTTGTCACCAACTCTGATCAGCACTTCGCCGCGCAAGACAGACTCCATCGGTTGGCGTAATGGCAGCGGGCGGATGTTGGGGCCTCTTGACACTTCAACCAAGTCTGCCTGATTTGCCGGCACCGGCTGGACAATGCCAGAGTCGTCGATAACAAACTTGTCCGGCCACGGGATGTTCGGGTACTCGCCAAGGTCGCGTGGGTCTGTTATCTTGCCTGTCACCGCACACGCAACACACACTTCGGGCGATGTTAGATAAACCTTGTCGTCCTTTGTGCCGCTCCTCCCAGGCCAGTTGCGATTGAATGAGCGTATAGAAACCCAGTCGGTTCCAGGCGCCGAGCCCATTCCGATGCAGCCCTGGCACCCGCTTTCAAGCAGGCGCGCACCAGAGGCGATGATGTTGTATATCGAGCCGTCCCGCGCCACGGTTTCAAGCACCTGCTTTGAGCCCGGGTTTATTGCCATCGTGACGTTTGGGTGCACCTTCTTGCCCTGCAGCACGTGCGCCACCGTCATCATCTCGACATAGCTAGAGTTTGTGCACGAGCCGATAAGCACCTGGTGCACGTCAGCACCCTGCACCTCGCGCACCTTGTGGATCGCATCCGGCGAGCCGGGGAGCGCAATCATGGGCTCGAGCTCGCTCAGGTTTATCTCCATGTTTTCGTCATAGGTGCATCCCGGGTCTGCCGCGACGCGCACGTAATCCTGCGGCCTGCCCTGCCGGGTCATGTAGTCAAGTGTTAGCTCGTCAGACTCAAACAACGACGTGGTGGCTCCAAGTTCTGCCCCCATGTTGCATATCGTGCCCCTCTGCGGGATTCCGAGGCTCTTGATGCCTTCGCCATAGTACTCGAATATCTTGCCTACTCCGCCCTTGACTGTTAGCCTCCGGAGCATTTCAAGAATGACATCCTTGGCCGTGACCCACGGCCTGAGCTTGCCTGTCAATCTCACTCCGACGATCTTGGGCATCTTTGTATAGAATGGTGCGCCTGCCATCGCGACTGCAACGTCAAGGCCGCCGACCCCTATCGCCATCATGCCAGCGCCGCCTGCCGTCGGCGTGTGGCTGTCAGAACCTATCAAGAGCTTGCCTGGTATGGAAAAGCGCTCAAGGTTCACCTGGTGGCAGATGCCGTTGCCTGGCTTGGAATAGTGGATGCCGTACTTTGAGGCAAACGTCTGGAGGAACCGGTGGTCGTCGCCGTTTTCAAAGCCTGTCTGTAGTATGTTGTGATCTACATAAATTGCGGCGTGGTCAACCTTGACGCGCGGGATGCCCATTGCCTCGAACTGGAGGCACGCCATAGTACCTGTTGCGTCCTGCATGAGCACGCGGTCAACCTTCAAGCCTATTTCCTGGCCCGGCTCCATCCTGCCGTCTGCCAAGTGCGACGATATTATCTTCTGAGCGAGATTTAGAGAAGCCATTACCTGATATTTCTTGCAATGATTGGATATTTAATATGTTATTCCGTTGCGCTGTCGGCCGTGGCCAGCGGCTTTATCTCCGTGATTTCAAGGTCCTTGCCGCAACGCGGGCACTTTACTTCCAGCGGCTGCACTTCTTCCAGCTCACTTGTGTCTGAAGGGCACTTGCCGTCAAACTGGGAGTCTAGTATGTCAGCGTGCACAAACTTTTGCTCCTTCTTGCACACAAACAATCTGTACTGCGCGAATTCGGTGTTGACGTCGGTCATGGTCTGGTCCATGTCAGGCGTCCCTATCATGTGTTTTGATTGGTAGCCACATGACGGGCACCTGTAGCTGTAGACATTCAATGCATCTTGTAGGCGCAATTGGAATAAAAATATGTCCTTGCCTACAGCAATTTTCTGAAAGACAGTTTCTTCCGTCTTAAATAAGCTCGAAAAGTTGAACGTACTAGTAGTTGAAACTAAAAGGATTCCTAGCCATGATCTTCCTGTCATTTCTATCATCGTCTACGGTGCTTGCCGCATCCGAGCCCGGGACAATCGCCTACCGCAAGTTTGTAGTCTATTACGGCTGGTATTCGGACCATGGCGGCAAGCTTGGGAGCGACATTGACAGGATAATCAGCGCCAAGCCGGAATTCGTGATAAGCCCGTACTACACTTCGACAGGACAGGTCAACCTAAAGCCGGAAGTATTTGAAAAATTCCACAGCAACGGTATCAAGGTGATGGTCTACATCGCAACCGGCAACGCAGAGAGGAACCTTGACAGTGTCATTGGCGAAATGAAGACCGGCTTTGGCAGCGGGGCAGACGGCGTGATGCTCGACGAAGTTGCGCTCTTACAGACGCAGCCGCAGGTGGACTATTACAAAAAGATCTACGACTATGCCAAGTCTTTTGGGATAGACAAGGTGGTGATAGCCAACCCCGGCAGCATACTGGTGAGCGAAAAGGTGATGTCTGTTAGCGATATCGTGTCCTTTGAGCACCAGTGGAGGCTTGCTCCGCACATCGACTGGTTCTCAAACTATCCCGCGACGCGCTTTATGGGGATCTCTAGCAACGACATCACAAACGTGATGGGCTACAAGGTGGATGGCGAAGTGGCAGTCAGCGACACCGTCGAAGCATGGCAGAGCGGCATTGGCTACCACTTTTCAACCGACGCATACACCGGCCTCCCCTCGTGGTTTGGTGACTACCAGAGCGGGCTTGACGACTTTGTCGTCTCCGGCGCAAAGCTCCACGAGCTGGTGGTAAAGACGTTTGATTCTGAAGGCCACGAAATAAAGGGGATGTGGGTCGAAGTCAAGAAAAACGACAGGATGGTGATCACCGGCTTTAGCCCGACCCGGTTCATGCTGCCGGAAGGCAACTATCAGATCGGCGCAAGCAACTATCAGAACTTTATCTTTGACAAGTGGCAGGATGGGGAAACGGCGCATTACCACTCAGTCGCACTATCCGGCCCCACAGAACTCGCGGCAGTCTACAAGAGTGAGCTAGCTGATTTTCGTATAGACAGCCTCGACAACCTTGGCAACAGCGTCAAGGGGATGCACGTTTCAGTGAGCAGGGGCGGAAGCGTGGTGGCCGAGGGCTTCACTCCGCTTTACCTCAGGCTGGCACTTGGCCAATATACCGTTGACGCGTCAAGCTACAACTATTACCAGTTTGCGCGGTGGGACAACAACTTTGGTGGTACAAGCTCTACGCAGGTAGACTTGACGCAAGGAACAAAACTGACGGCGTACTATACCAACACCTTGGCCGGCCAGATAGGAAATGACATCTTTGGCTGCTCTGGCACCCAGTACAACTCGCAGGTGGCCGGATCGCTTCTAGATGGCGGGCCACTTGCCGGCGTGCTCGAGCTGCAGATGAGGAAAAGCGTGATGGCCTCATCAGGCTGCATCTCTTCTTCCCAGTGATTTTTAAAATTTGCTAGCGCTTTTTGGCGCTTTCAAGCGCCTTAGTTATGTCTGCCAGCCTTTTTCGAAGCGATATGGTGCTCACCTCGGCCGCGTCCGCTATCATTGTCTTGGTGATGTCGAGCTTGTGCTCCACCGTTGCAAGGTACAATGCCGCTGCGGCAAGCACGAGCGGGTTCTTGCCCATCACCGCAGTGTGGCTTGCGACTGACGACAAAATCTCCCTTGCCCTCCTTGACACGCGCTCTTCGATGCCCGCGCGGGCTGATATCTTTGTAATGTTCCTGAACGGGTCGGTGATCGGGGGCTCGATATGCATCTCGCCAACCAGAATCTTGTAGCAGTGAGTGGCAAACGGCTTGTCCACATCGGCAGCCCTGCTCACCTCTTCAATGGTTCTTGGGATCATCCGTTCCTTGCACGCAAGGTAGATAGCGGCCGCAACAAAGCCTGCTATTGACCTCCCTTTTATCAAGTTCTTTTGCAGCGCCTTTCTGTAAAAATACGCAGACCTCTCTGCTACCTGCCAGCTCAGCCCAAGGGCGCTGCAGACCCTGTTCATCTCCCATGTAGCCTTTTTGAGGTTCCTTGAAACCGGCGCGCTTGAAACAGACATCGCGTTGAGCTTGCGCAGCCTGTTGACTGGTATCGGGCACGAAGCCTTGTGTATGTAAACAGAACTTTTTTCATGCGAGCTATCTTCCTGATCGCCTGACTGCTGCTCTGGCGCCTGCGCCGGCCCGTTTGCAGTGCCAATAAAAGTTGACAGCCCAGTGTCGTGTATCAGGAGAGAAGATGGAAAGCCGCCCCTTGATCTGTCATCTGACGGGGAAAATGACCTCCATTCAGGCGACAGCGTCTCAACCCTTTCCTTCAGGACCATTCCGCAGCTGCTGCAGACAAGCTCGCCCGTAAAATTGTCCGTGATTGGAAAGCTTCCGCATGTCGAGCAGAGCTCTTCGTCTGATCCATGATGTTCTGACAATGCAAGATAACCCAACTATTCGAGGGTATTAACCCGGAAGCAAAAATCATGTAAACGCCTCTTACTTTTGATTCTAAAGAAAGCAGATTCTGGATTTGGGCTACATTTTGTGAACCAACGAATCTTCAATCACATTCATACAAAGAAATAGCAAGTTGATTTTTCAGTCAAACAAAGCCAGAGTACAAATCCTCAATCGATAAAAGCCCTCCGTCCAGAAGTTGTGTGATGTGTTCTATCATTGGCATCATTAGCAAGAACGTCGTTGCACCCACCCTGGTCGAGAGCCTCAAGAGGATGGAATACCGAGGCTATGACAGCGTCGGCGTGGCGACAATTTCGCGCTCTGACAAGATTTCAGTAAAGAAGGGTATCGGCAAGGTGAACCAGGTAAACAGCAATCTGGACCTTGCAAGCATGGAAGGATTTGTAGGGATTGGCCATACAAGGTGGGCAACGCATGGCGGAGTCACCGACTACAACGCCCACCCGCACCCTTGCTGCACAAACGATATCGCGGTCGTCCATAACGGCATCATTGAAAATTACCTCCCGCTAAAGGAAGAGCTGACAAGGAAGGGTCACAGATTCAAAAGCGAGACCGACACCGAAGTGATATCCCACCTGCTGGAGGATCATTATAATGCAAGCAAGGACATCAAGGTTGCCATGATGGAAACGGTGAAGCGGCTGGATGGCTCGTACGCCTTTGTGGCCATGTTTGCAAACGGCACGCTTGCATGCGCGCGGCTTGACGAGCCATTAGTCCTCGGGATTTCCGACAATGCCTGCTACGCTTCAAGCGACGTGCTTGGATTTTTGCAGCACACTGATCAGGCGATATTTCTTGACAACCGCGACATGGTGATAATCGATAAGAACGGCGCAAGCATCTTCAATTTCAATGGCGAGCCGGTGGCAAGGAGCATCACCAAGGTCGCGTGGGAGCTCGCAGACGTCAACAAGGGAGAGTTTGCCCATTACACAATCAAGGAGATATTTGAGCAGAGGACGAGCATCAAGGCTGCGACGTACCAGGAGGAGCATAAGATAAAGGCGTTCTGCGACATCATTGCAGGCGCCGGCAACGTGATTGTCACCGGCAGCGGCACGAGCTACCACACTTCGCTTATCATGTCTACCGTAGGGTCGCGGGTCTTGAAGAAACGCTTTGAACCGGTTATGGCAAGCGAGTTCAAGTACAACATGGACTCTATAGACAAAGATACAGTCATTATCGCGATTTCGCAGAGCGGCGAGACTGCCGACGTGCTGTCGGCCATAAAGCTGGCAAAAGCCGCCGGCGCAAAAATCCTCTCAATAGTCAATGTCCCCACTTCGTCAGTCGCGCGCACTTCTGACGTTTCACTGAGCGTCAACTGCGGGCCCGAGATCGGAGTCGCGGCAACAAAGAGCTTTACCGGGCAGGTGTCGCTTGCCTACGCGATACTTGACAGGATAAGTGGCGGCAAGGTGGGCTTTGACAAGGATGTCGTTTCATCAAGCATTTCAAAGATGCTTGCCGGCTCTGCAAGCATTGAGCGGCTGGTGAACATGACAATGCCAAAGGTGAACGATATCTATCTTCTTGGCAGGTCGATACACTTCCCTATCGCGCTTGAAGGCGCGCTCAAGATGAAAGAGCTGGCCTATGTCCATGCGGAAGGTATTGCTGCCGGCGAGCTAAAGCACGGGCCGCTAGCGCTCATGGACAAGAACGCGGTGGTATTTGTGCTCAATCCGGACGACAAGACGTACAGCGACACTCTTTCCAGCGCGCACGAGGTAAAGGCAAGGGGCGCCAAGATAATCGGCATTTCAAACGCGCCAAACGACGTCTATGACGCAATGGTAGAGATACCAAAGATGGA
>JAJPHX010000141.1 GCA_021325075.1 Nitrososphaeraceae archaeon
CTGGCGAAGGGCATCTTCAAGAATGAAAAGTTCGCGCTGAGCACGCAGGAAATAAAGCTGGGCAACGACTGGAAAAAATATGAAGTTGACCTTGGTGGGACTGACCTGCAAGGCATCACCCACCCGTTTGGCGTCGAGATTGCCAAAGGATCCACCGGCAAGCCGCAGGTGGTCTACATCAAAGGCGTCGTTTACGATACCCAGCCGCCAGAGAACCCGGTTGCAACCATAGAGGATAATGCAAAGCCGCTGTCTGTAGGAATCATTGCAAATGATACCAGAGGTGTTGCGCCGGCAGCCTTTGACTTCAAGGCAAACGTCACTGGTGGCACCGAACCGCATGCCACCAGCTGGAATTTTGGTGACGGCAAAACTGGCAGAGGCGACACGGTTTCCCACAGGTTTGCAAAGGCTGGCACTTACAATGTCGGAGTCACTGTGATAGATAGCAGTGGGCAGACAGCAACTGACAGCATAGAGATTCAGGTTAGCGCGCCTGCGAAGGCGCAAAGCCCTGTGGCAAACCCCACAGGAGGAAATGCATCCGCCGCCAACAACAGCACCGGCGGATAATCTGAAGAAATTTCTTATAATCCGCAGGCAATAGCAGGTATTATTGGATAGCAAGCAGGAACTTGTCGAGTGCGTAAAGAGCCTGTACGCGATGGGGCTCACTACCTCGATATCCGGCAACCACAGCATCAGGTTCAGGAACCGGTGGATGTGGCTAACGCCCTCTGGTATTCCAAGATACAAGATGCGCGCCGGCGATCTGGTCGGGGTTGACTTGAGAACTGGCAAGGCATCCGGCAGGGCAAAGCCAAGCATCGAGCTTGACATGCATAGGAGAATCTACAATGCCAGAAATGACATCAACGCGATTGTCCACACCCACAGCCCCTTCACTATCGGCGTGTCTATATCTGCAGAGTTTAGGCATGTCATCGAAGAGGCTAGGATTGTGGTTGGCCAGCCGGCAATCATCACGAACAGGCCATCAGGGTCGTCAGAGCTTGCAAAAGCAGTGGCTGCCGAATTTGAAAAAGGCGCGCAGGCCGTGATCATCAAAAACCACGGAGTTGTCGCCGGTGGCAGGAACGTTCACCACGCAAGAGCAGTTGTAGAGTCGCTTGAAGAATGGGCAAAAATATTGATAGTATCGCGGGTGTTTGGCGGGGTGCGCGACTGGCTTGACTAGACGCCCAGAATCTGCTTGAGGAGTGCCCTGTAGTCTACCTTTTCCTTCTTGCTTCCCGGCGACGGCAGCTCAAAGATGAGCGGGATTGGCCTCTTTGCCCTCAGGCTTGTAAGCTGGTAGCGTATTTCCTTTCCCAAGTCATCGCTCAGGAGCACAAGGCCCACGCCGCTATTCTCGTCCATCTTGTTGATTTCCGTGAGAGCCTCTGACGGAGTTTCAACCTTTACTCCCTTGACGCCGGCCAGCTGGAAACTGGTGACAAAAACGCGGCTGCCTATGGCGACTATTCGCATCTCAGTCCGCACTTTATTCCAGTCCCTTTTTATTCCTTTAGGATAGAAAACGACTTATACCGTCGCCTGTTAGATCAGGTGAATTGGTAGCAACAAAGTCAAACGTCCTTATGCTCATGATCGCTTCTCTTGCTTCCGGCGTCATGGCGGTTCTGCTGGCTCTGTCCTTCAGGGAATCATCCATGCTCATAATTTCAATACCCGGCTTTGTGGTGGGGGCTTTTTTTGCGTTCAAGTATGCAACATTTGACAGGTCAAGAGCAAAGCAAGAAGAGCACAAGCGCAGCAGAAACAGGAATAGGCATTAGCTGAAAAGCAGTATATAGATCACGACTGCAGCAAGGCAGGCAAACAGGAGTATTGTGGCCTTCCACATCCCGGAGCTGGCCTTTTCGCTGATGTCCCACATCCCGCCGCCGATGTTGTTCCTGCTCTGGCGGTACTTTCTTTTTATCTCTTCGTAGCTATAGACTGTTTGAAAGTCTGCCGGAGGAGTCCAGCCAGGCGCCTGCCGGGGCACCCTGAAGGAATGCCCGTCATAGTTTCGCCTTGCCTGCTCGTCAGAGAGCACTTCGTAGGCTTCTACTATCTTGATGAACTTTTGTCTTGACTCTTCAGAGTTCTTGTTCTTGTCTGGATGGTATTTCAGTGCCAAATGCCGGAAAGACTTTTTTATTTCTTCAGAGCTGGCATCAGGGCTTACGCCCAGTATGTCGTAGTAGTTTGGCACTCGGTACTGTGTAGCAGACAGCTAAATAATTATTTTCATATCCTAAACAGCGGTGCGCTCGGCTCTTTCCTTCAGCGCCCTGTTCATTTCTTCAAGCCCCTGCCGGACGTCCGTGTCAAGGCTCTTGCCAAAGAGCGAGGTCAAGAGCCCGTCAAACACTTCGCGCTGGACAAAGCGGATGCGCTGGGGCTCCAATTGCTCTATTGCAAAGATGTGCTCGCCGTTTAGAAAGCCGGGAAGCGAGCTCTTGCCAAGCCATCGAAGCTCCCGCCCTTCGTCAACCTTGGTCAGGGTGGGCTCATATTTTCGGTTCTTGCCGCCAGGAGTTTCTATGTGTATTTCGATTCTGGCTCCCTCTTTTGCCTGACCAATTATCTTGTGGATGAATGGGTTCCATTGCTCGTATTTCTCAAAATCAGTCAGTATCTTCCAGACCCTCTCGGGGCTTGTGTTTATCTCGATCTCTGTACGAAGCTCTTTCAAGCGTACAATACATCGATTTGCATCTGTTTATAACTATTTTTTATTTAGCCCGCGTCGTGAACTCGATCCTTATCGAGTCGCCCTGCCTTAGCGGTATGTCCAAAAAGCTACCTTCAGTGTGCAACTTGCCATTGACGTACACCTTGGTGTCGTATTTCTGCAAGTCGTTCCCTACCCAGTAATACATAAAGTGTCCAAGCGTGAACTCGTATGGCTTGCTGAACGCGACGTGGATGACGTTTTGCTCAAGCGTGTGCACCGGCCGAATGCAGCCGTTATCCTCAAAGCCCACACCTTTTCGAACCACCGAAGGCAGGCCATCTATTGTCGCATTTACCGGGATTGACAGCTGAAAAGGCTGTTTTTCCGGGTTGTCGATGCACTGGTAGATCGGGTCCTGCGAGCGAAAGTAGCCGGTGACTGCCGTCGTGCCAAGACCGGCGCCAATCACTATTGCGGCAAGTATGCCCATAGACCACAACAGCTTTTTCCGTTTTTCCTGCCCTTCAAACGCCATAGCGATCAGCTAGTTGGCTAAGTGTTAATAATTTTTGGCTAGTGCAGTGCCAGATAAGCGGGCGCCCTGTCCGCAAGCGGGAACAGCATCATTTTTGCTGTCGTATGCGGAGTTGTTGTTAGCCAGATAAGGACTGCAGGCACTGCGGCACAGACCATGATAGTAAGAATAATCAGCCAGACGGCTGTCATCTTTTCAACCATCGATCCAATTCTTCTTAATTGGTTATATAAGTCTTCAAATGGAGGCTAGCTGGCCTTGGCAGTGGCCGCGTTTTTGGACTGGTTTTTTAATTGATCAAGTTCCTGCCTGAGTTCCTCGTTTTCGTCTTCAAGCACCTTGAGCGACGTTATGGCTTCTATGCTCTGTGCCTTCATGTCCTGGAATTCCTTCTGGAGCTTTTCATACGATTGTTTTTGTTTATCGTCGCCCGGCGCCGCCTGCATGCTTGCGTTTGGAGTAGCAGCATCTTTCAATGCGGCCTGAAGGCGCGCATTTTCTGTCCTGAGCGCCTCAATAGTCTTGGCGTTTCCAGCTGCCTGCTCTTTCATGGCAGCCATCTCGAGCGAGTGTGAGCGCAGTTGGGACGCGAGCCGGGCGCTTTCTTCCATTATCTTCTGCCTCTCGGCACCAAATCTGCCAATCTCTACCTTTAGCTGGGCAACAAGGCAGGCATCTGATGAGGCGTCGGCCTTTGACCTATCAACCAGCTCAGAGAGGATGGCAGGCATCGCCTCGCTGTTGATGTACACGGTAGATCCAAAATCAAGAGATATCGCTTTCTTTGACTTCAGGAAGCCCTCGACTGACGGGTCCAGTGCAAACGAGCCGGCGTTGAACGTGAATAGTTTGACCTGTGACAATTTCATCCTGTCTTGCGCTGATTCTTTAAAAAGACCAAAGCGCAAAATTAGTTGACACAATGAAAAGTATGTACGTTTAAAGAGTAGAGACCGGGATAATATCTGATGAATGGCGATTTCACGGTCAAGGTGCTCAACGACTCGGTGAAATTCTATCTACCAAGGGTTGAAGGCTATCTGGAAATTGTGCGCGACATGGCCTCAAAGTATGGCGGCATGTCTTTGATCGAATTTGATGGATATTTTGAAGGCAGGTTCGAGCCGGTGAAATATACAAGGGTAGAGATCCACACCAACGACGTCAATGAAGAGCAGATGACCATGACTGCAAATCAAATTCGAATAGCCCTCAAACAGCAGAGCTTGGCGTTTGAATTCAACAACAAGCTGATCTTGGTAGGCAACTAGTATTACCGAGATCTACTTTGTTTCGTTAGTAGAGCTGGTTGTAGTATTGCCTGCAACAAAGCCCCTTTCTGAAGGCGGCACTTCTAACAGACTCTTTGGAACCGGCGGCTGGTAAGGTAGCCCATACTGCTGCCGCAGCTCAGCCTGCTGGTCAAGAAGCCTGTTGGACGAAAATGAAGGTCCAATCCAACCAAACCACGCCCAGAGGACGATTACCAACGCAAGGGAAACTCCCATTACAAGAATGGTCAGTGCAACAGTCTTCATGTGTGGACTCGAGCCGTAGCCTTTAGCTTCATCGCCTTCATGCTCAGGCATGTATTAGTAATAGTGCAAACTTGTTAGAAAAGCTTTCGGCAATTGCCTACTCTGTCATGCTACCATGCGAGGTTGGCTGCAGGGCAATATCGTTTAATATTGGACGCCGGGCATATAGACACATGCCAGGAGCATACGTCATGATAACTACACTCCCTGGTATGGAAAAACCGGTTCTTGAGGAAATAGCGCAGATACCCGGCGTCATATCCGTGGAAGGAGTTTATGGAGAGTTTGACCTGATAGTAAGGGTTGAAGTGCCAGTTGGAAACACCGTGGATTTTGTAATTAACAAGATAAGGAAGGTGTCCGGAATAAAGTCCACCCGGACTGTGTCATCAATTGATGGCGAGCGCAAGAGCGGCACCGGCATGGACTACCTCGGGCCGCCGTCCGATTGACTATTGATAGTCATGCAGTGGCTTGTCCTTGTGCGCATCTATCTTGGCCTGCAGCTCCTTTTTGTGGCCTGCAAGTATGTGCTTGTTGGCGCAGGAATCATGCATGATGCCGATTTCGCAAAAGTC
>JAJPHX010000147.1 GCA_021325075.1 Nitrososphaeraceae archaeon
ATGGTGAAAAGATGAGCGAGCCAGCAGACTTGCGGCCCGTGATAAGGAAGTTGGCGGCAAGGACGAACCTGACAGAGAGTGAGGTTGCAAAGACGCTCGATGCAATTCTTGGCGGGACCGCGCCAGACGCGGCAATAGCAGCATTTCTCGTGGCGCTTGCGATGAAAGGCGAGACTGCGGGCGAGATAAGGTCGATCCTTCTTGCGCTAAGAAGGCATGCGACAAGGATAACCCCGGATGTAAAAGGCCCGCTCATCGACACCTGCGGCACAGGCGGAGACTCGATAAGGTCATTCAACATCAGCACGGCAGCCGCCATCGTGGCGTGCGCCGCCGGCGCCAAAGTGGCAAAGCATGGCAACAGGTCGGTGTCAGGGGTCTGCGGTAGTGCCGACTTTTTAGAGCATGTCGGTCTTGACTTGAGTGCGCCGCCGGCAAAGGTGCAATCATGCATCGAAAACACAGGCATCGGGTTTCTGTTTGCTCCTTCCTTCCACCCGTCAATGAAAACCGTTGCCGCGGCGAGAAAACTGATAGGCATCCGGACGGTGTTTAACATGGTGGGACCGCTGAGCAACCCCTGCACCAACATTTCAGGGCAGCTAATCGGTGTTTTTGAGCCATCTCTCCTGGAGGTTTTTGCAGAGGTCTGCCAAGGTTACGTCAATGAAGCAATGATAGTCCACGCCCACGACGGGTTTGACGAGCTGTCAAACACCTGCGAAAACGATATCCTATGGATCACAAATGACAGGCAGACGAGAAGGATACGGCTCCATCCGCGGATAGTGGGCATGCAGGTTGCCAAGCCTGAAAAGCTGGTGGTGAACTCTAAAGAGGATTCGATCAGTAGCACTTTGCAGGCGATCTATGGCAAGGCTGCAAGCGAAAAGCAAGATATTGTGCTCCTCAATTCTGCTGCTGCGCTCATGATAAGCAAGATCGCGCCTGACTTTAAGGAAGGAGTACAGATTGCAAAGGAAGTGATAAAGAGCGGCAAGGCGCAGGACAAGTTGATGGAATTGATAAAATACTCCGGCGATTTGGAAAAATTAAAAGAGGCCGAGAAAAAGTTTCTCTGAGCCTATTCGTCTGAATCCTTTCCCTTTGCTGACTTCTTTTTGGGCGCTTCTGCGTCGGTGTCGTCGATGCCCTTTTCGTTCACCGTGAACCTGACGTCAGAGTATGGGTGGTATGGCGAGTCGATTATCTTTGCAATCCTGTCGTTGCCTGCTTTGCGTAGGTATATCCTGTACGTCGACGCGTGGCCGATGACGTTTCCGCCTGCTGGCTTTGTTGGATCGCCAAAGAACGTATCCGGGGTTGACTGCACCTGGTTTGTGACAATGACTGCCACGTTGTAGATTTCGGCAATCCTTACCAGCTTGTGCATTATGCCGTTTAGGCGCTGCTGCCTGTCGGCAAGCGTTCCCCTGCCGGCAAACTCTGCGCGGTGGAGTGAAATGATGCTGTCGATTATTATCATCTTGGCCTTAAAGTCGTCGATGTACTTGCCCATCGACTTTACTATCAGCTCAAGATGGCTGCTGTTGTACGCCTTGCATATCGCTATCTTCTTCAATATTTCATCTGGGTTCAATCCTCTTGCCCGCGCTATCTGGTCGATTCTTTCAGGCCGGAACGTCCCTTCAGTGTCAATCAGTATTACTCCGCCGCCAAGCCCTGCTTCCTCTACCGGCTGCTGCGAGGTGACACACAGGGTATGGCAGATCTGGCTCTTGCCACTTCCAAACTCTCCGTAAAACTCTGTAATGGCCTGAGTCTCTATTCCTCCAAGCAGCAATTCGTCAAGCGCCTTTGCCCCGGTGGAGCAGCGCAACAAGGACTTTCTCTTCTCAAGCTCAATATCGGCAGTAGTGAATTCGTTGTCAAGTATGCCGCTTTCCCTTAGCAGCTTTTGCGCTGCCATGATAAAGGTGGCAGCTGTTTCTTTGGAGCCGCCCAGATCGGATGCAAGCTCCTCTGGCACTGTGGTGGCCAGCTCCATCACCGAACTTATTCCTGCTTCTTTCATCTTGCGGGCAGTGGTCGGACCCACTCCTTCAATGTCTTCGATTTCTAGTTCTACCACATGTTTTGAATTAGTCAATGCCTTATCTTTTTTACTGGATCTATATAATATCCGGTGCACTGAAGGGGGAGGGGGCGTAGCACAAAGTGCTGTTAGTTCTTTTCAGCGCATTCCCCTGTAAGCCCTGATTTCAATGCTGCTATTGAAAAATAGATCATCTGTTATATTTAGGCGGCCAGAATTGAAGATATAAAAAAGTGTGTCTAGGAATAATTCCTAGACCACGCATAAGTCTATTTTTTCTTTGCCTTGCCCTTCTTCGCTTTTGCCTTTACTGCCTTCTTGGGCTTGGCCTTGCTGCCCCCGCCACCGCCGCCACCGATCTTGAACATCTTGGTCCCACAGACCGTGCATGTCCCTGATGTAGCTGGACGGCCGTTTTTCATGGTAATCTGCTTCTCTCCCTTCATCTCCCTCTTTGCTTTACATTTTACGCAATAGCCTATTGTAGCCATCTATTCTATCGCACGCCCGCGCTTGGATATAAGAATAGCTCCGAAGCAGCCTATTTTACGTTATTTGAGCGTGTTTTAAGCCCGGTATTGGGCAAATTTGAGCGTCAAAATGAAAAATTCTGTGCTCATGAGCAGAAAAAAGGCCAATTTTGAACGTTGATCTGCGTAAAAGCTTGGTCCCGCCGCATCCTGATCGCTGGAAATCGTTGCTGCTGCGAGCATTGACACATGCAGAAATCGGCAAGCGTCACGAAGGAGAATCGGGCGCTAAAAGGCGGTTTCCGTAAACTACCACGGTCAAACAATAGCGATTTTCATATCTAGAGTATACAAACTGTTTGCAAATGAATTGCGGTTGCGCGAACTGCGAAATTGGTATATTTTTATATCATTCTCATTTTAGCCATAGTGGATTTGGCCACTGACACCGAACCCAACTTGAACTCTCTTGGGTGGGAAGAACTGGTTGCCCTGAAGCGCAAAATTTCAGGCGAGCTGAAGGAGCTGACCGACAGAATCATCGATATTGATAGGAACCAGTTCCATTCGGTGACAAGTAGCATCAAAGAGCAGCGGAGCGACCTTGATGCACATACCGAGAGGCTGAAGCAGATAAGAGCAGAGGTGGAAAAGCACAACGCAAACCTTATGGCAATCAGCGAAAAAATATCGCAGTCGAAGAACTTTTTGTCCCTGATGGAGGCCCGGCTTCCTTCCGAAAAGGAAGAGGAGCTGCACGCGACAGTCCAGAGCAACCAAGCACTCATCGATTCAAAGGACTACAAAAGTGATCGCGAAAAGAACGAGATTCTGTCAAGGGTCAAGGAAGCGTCCATGAAACTGGAGGCAATCAAGGCCACGCGCACTATAAAGGAGCAGTTTGTGCAGCTGAGCCAAGAATCTGCGAACGTCGCCAATTCCATAAAGCGGCTTGACGAAGAGCGCGATTCTCTAAGGTCAAAGATTGGCGAAATCAACAGCACGCTTGACAATCTTTATGACTCTAAAAGAAAGATAGCGGCAGAGCGCGAAACACACTTGTCAAAATATGACAATATTGCAAAGCAGTTTGACTCTATAAACGCGCGGCTTGACTCTATGGCAGAAATGAGGAGAAAGCAACGCGAAGAGTACGGCTACAACCTGCCAAGCGACGCCCTGTTCAAGGTAAAGGAAGAGGCGAGAAAGAAACTCGAAGCGGGATCAAAGCTGAGCTTTGAAGAACTAAAGCTGCTCTACGGTGAAAAAGATTAATTCTCATTTACTTGGAACCTCTATGTAAGCCATGATAAACGACTTTGCCCTTGCCTGCTCTATCGACGGCTCGGTGGCAGGATATTTCACCTACCA
>JAJPHX010000185.1 GCA_021325075.1 Nitrososphaeraceae archaeon
AGCCACAGACGCAAAAGGCCGTACGCCCCGATGCCGATCATGGCCGGCGACAGGAGAGCCGACACGGGAGTCGGAGCTTCTGCGTGCGCGTACGGGAGCCAGATGTGCAGCATAAATGCCGCAAGCTTTACCCCAAGGCCGATCACAAGCGCGAGCACGATGAGCGGCAGCCACGTTGCAGGTATCTTGCCGACGTTTTCCTTGACCGTGGCGTAGTCAAAGCCGCCTGCAAAGAATCCCATGGCCAAGAGGCCAAGCAGAAGGACCACTGCGCCTACATGGGTCCAGAAGAAGAACATCAGGGCGATCCTGCGCCTTGCCCCGTAGCCGTAAAAGGCCACAAGGAAGAACGAAGGCACAAGCATCAGCTCAAAGAACACATAGAATTCGATCAGGTTGGTCGCAAGCACTGTTCCCAGCATGCCCATCGAGAAGGCAAGGTAGAGCCCAAAGTAAACCCCCATCTGGTGGTTAACATGCTGTTGCTGCTTGGTGTCAAGGACTGTTGTCTGCGATCCAGATTCGCTATTGTGCGAGCTGGATGATTCGTGTGAACTTGGGCTGTTTCCATGCGCGCCCTTGCCATGACCCGGCAGATCCTCCATCACCTTGTGAAGCATGTACGGCTTTGAGTAGAGCGCAAGCACTGTACACAGTATGTAGATTATAAGCGCAAATGGAAGACTCAGGCCGTCCAGTCTAAGGCCAAAGTTGCCAAACTGACTCCATTGGTATGACTCGGAGTATACCGCGCCGGGGTTGCTGTACACCATTATCGCGGGAAGCATTAGCAGTCCTGTTGAAATTGCCAGAGCGCCAAAAGAGAACCAAGTCGCTGCGTTTACCCCGGCCTTCCTGCCTATTCCATAGGCAACTGGCGCCGTCAGGAGGGGTATGAAGGTCGCTGCCAAAAGGAAATACGATGATTCTGCCATCTTGATCTAGCCCCGCATGCTCCTAAATTCTGCCACATCGATTTCCTTGTACAGCCTGTACGCCACGATGATAAGCCCGAGCCCCACCGCCACTTCTGCAGCCGCTATGGCTATCGAGAAAAGCGCGAAGGTCTGCCCCTGTGCGTTTGACAGGCCCCTTGAAAATGCAACCAGCGTAAGGTTTGCGGCATTTGCAATTATCTCTATCGAAAACAGCATCCTGATCGCGTTGCGCTTGACTACTAGGCCATAGATGCCTACTGCAACCAGCGCGACTGCTACGAGCATGAAATCAATCAGTTCGCTCATGTTGTTGCTCCACATCCTCTCTGCGTGCCAGCGCAAGCGCTGCAATGACTGAACCTGCTAAGGTCAACCCCAGTATGATGAGGGCAGGCGCATAGTAAGTCAGCATCAGGTGGCCGATCTGCTTAAAGTCCACGGTCTGCGCGTTGTCAAAGTTGCCGAACTGGCCGTTGAGCCCTGACGCAAGCAATAGCGCCCCGAGGCTTGCCATGATTATCAGCATGAGTGCGATACCCGCGCCCTTTCTCTTCTTGTCTTCCTTTGTGGTAAAGAGGGCCTGCGTCCTGACCAGCATGACTGTAAATATGATGAGCACTGCTACCGCGCCCACGTAAACTGCAATCTGGAACATTGCCACGAAGGGGGCGTCCAAAAGCAGGAAAAAGCCGGCTATGCCAAGCATCGAGATGGCAAGCGCTATCGCGCCGTAGATCAGTTCCCGCGCTTCAAGGGCGAGTATTGCCGTGCCGACCGTCAGTACTGCTACAGCGATAAAGATGGGATCAGCCATGTGTGGCCCCCCTGTCATCAATTACGATCTCGACGTCGCCTTGGTACTTTGGTTTTATCGCAAGTTGCGCCGGCGTGTATATCAGGTGCTCCTTGGTGAACGACGACAACTCGTAATCGTTTGTCATAAAGAGAGCATAGAACGGGCAGGCGTCAACGCACAGACCGCAGAAAACGCACTTGCCAAAGTCAATCTGTGGCATGATGGCCTTCTTGTTCTGCTTCCACTGCTCATCCACCTTTACCATGCCGATTGCTTCTGCGATGCCTTCGCACGCGATTGCGCACAGCTGGCAGCCGGTGCACTTGTCATGGAACAGGATGTGCCTTCCGCGGTAGCCTGCGATGCCAACTCCGCGCTTTGGGTCAAACTGGTAGCCATCTCCCACGAACTTTAGTTTTTGCTCCGGATAGCGGAACGTGAAGCGCCGGATAACAAGGTGCTTCGAGCCAGACTCGATAGCTTTGATCAAGTCACCCGCTGATGTCATCTAACTAGCAGACCTCCCGGACCAAGTATGCCGCCATATATTAGTGCAAGGGCGACGAATATGTTGATGAACGCAAGCACGATCAGCTTGTACCAGCCTGTGTGGAGCAGGATGTCTATCCTGATTCTGGGGCTTATGCCTCTTGGCAGGAGCATCAGCATTATCACGCCAAATACCTTGAGAGTGAACCAGAGGATTGCATCTGCGGTAGTGTGGTTGTAGATCTGGACCCCAGTGTAGCCGGGTATCAACTCTACAGGCATCACCGCAGGACCAGCCCAGCCGCCAAGGAACAAGATTACAAAGAGTGCTGCCAGCGCGTATGTTTTGACGTATGATCCTAGCTGGAGAAGGCCGTATATCATGCCAGACGTTTCTGTCAGCCAGCCAGCGACGATTTCAGACTCTGCTTCAGGAAGGTCAAAGGGAATCCTTTCAAGCTCTGCAAGAGACGAGATGTAGAACACAAACGCGCTTATCGGGGCAAAGAAGATGAACCAGTATGAAGTGATCTGCGAGTTGACTATGCCCGTGAGGTTGAGTGTGCCTGAAAGAATGACTACAGATAGCGCCGAGAGTATGAATGGGATTTCAAAGGCGATCATCTGGTGAAGGGCGCGAAGCCCACCAATGAATGGATACTTGCTGTTGCTTGCCCACGAGAATAGCAGTGCAATAAGCGGGAAGAACCCGAGAATTGCAAAGACCGCCAGCAGACCTACGTCAACGTTGGCGGCAACCCAAGTCGGCGCCGCCGGTATTAGCGCGACCACTGCCGCAGCTGCTGCAACGAATGCTATTGGAGCTGCCCAGAACAGGGGCTTGTCTGCGCCTGATGGCACGATTATCTCCTTGGCTATGAGCTTCAATCCGTCTGCGATCAGCTGCAAAATGCCCTCGATCTTGCCAGCATAAAGCGGGCCGACTCTCAGCTGCATCTTGGCAAGAAACTTGCGCTCTATGAATATCGTCACTGCAGCTATCAGGGCTGCATAGGTAAAGCCGGGGAATGTTGTTATCCTAAAGAGGTCCGTGTGTATCATGTACTTTATTATCGGCAGCGTGCGCGATGGATCGACTGTCATCGTCAGGAACAGGTAAGGTGTCAGCACCTGACCGTTGACTGGCGGCAGTGGAACATAGAAGAGCACGATGAAGATAAGCGGAAGGCCCACCAGCGCTATTATGATAAGTATCCACAAGATGAGCCAGATGAGGCTGCCGACGAATTCTCCAAATCGGAAGTTCTTTGTATATGTCGCCATCTACCTGTCAGCCTCCACGGGCCAGTAGTTGAGCGACCAGTACACGGAAGGCATGTCTGCAAGCTTTTGCCCGACTAGCAGGAAAGGCAAAGCAAGCATGTTGCGGAATGAGCCTACCGATATCTTTACTCTATATGGCTTTGGCGTTCCGTCGCTAATGATGTGATAGCCTAATGCTCCCCTGCCAGACTCGACTCGCCTGTATGCTTCGCCTGGCGGCCCTTTCGGGTTTGGCTGGAGCTTTGCGCGAACTTCGCCGGACTGCGGCATCTTGTCAAGCAGCTGCTCGATGATGTGGCAAGACTCTTTCATGTCAAGGAACGGCACATAGGACCTCGCAAACGAATCCCCGGTCTTCATGTACTGGACCTTGAAATCAATTTCGTTGTAAATGTCATAGGGTTCCGCCTTGCGTATGTCGTACGGGATGCCTGATGCACGAAGCACAGAGCCGGCGACTCCAAGCTTTATCGCGTCTTCCTTTGTCAAGACACCCACCTGCTCTGTTCTCTGCCTGAAAAGCGGGTTGTTGTAAAAGATGTCCTCGTATTCTTTGAGGCGCTTCTCGAAATACCTTACCTGCCTTATGCATCTGTCTTTGAAGCCATCGGGTGTGTCGTTTCTCACGCCGCCTGGTATGTTGAAGGCATGCGTCACCCTTGCGCCGGTAAGCGCTTCTAGCAGGTCAATAAAGAGTTCCCTGTCGCCTGTAGGCCACATGAACATGGTCGAGTGTCCAAGGAATATTCCATAGATTGCAAGCCAGTAAAGCGTGTAGACTTGGCGGTTTAGTTCAGAAGCAATGGCGCGGATGTACTGGCCGCGCCTTGGCACCTCGATGCCAACCAGCTCTTCAACTGCGAGGCTGTATGCATAAGTGATGTTTGTAGAATCATGAATTACAGGGCGCTCGAGGTGTGGAATGTTCTGGATGAAATTGCGGTACTCTGACATCTTTTCCTCGCCACGGTGCACGTATCCTGGGTCAGGGTCGCAATAGACGATATAATCGCCGTCAACTTTGATGGTGAATCGAAAGTGGCCTGAGCCTGGGTGCTGTGGGCCGATGCTGAGCGTCATGAGCCGGTCTTCTTCCGACTCCTTTACTATCTGGAGCCCCAGCCTCTTTGATTCCTCAAACTTGTCTTCCAGGCTTGTCATTTTATCTACCCTTTATCCTAAAGTCCTTCCTGAGCGGCGGGATGTCTGCCCAGTCCTCTGGCAGCAGGAACCTCTCGTTTCTTGGATGTCCATCAAAGTAAACGCCCAGCATTTCAAATGTCTCCCGCTCGTGGTATTCGACACTCTTGTAGACGTTAATTAATGTTGGGAGCCGTGCATCGTCCCTGTTGGTCCTTGTGGTAAGCGAAAGAACTTGCGCGCCCAAGTCATCGCGCGAATACGATCCCAAATGATATGTTACTTCTATCTGGCCATCCTTGGGATAGTCGGTGCCAGTCACAGACTCGGCATGGTCAAATCCCATGCTGTCGCGCAGAAACGTCGCGACTTCTGTGATGTCGCGTGGCTCAACCTGTATCTTGATCCTTAGCGGCCTGATGAAAACTGTCTTTATCGAATCGCCAAACTTTTTCTTTATCTCGTCTACGAGCCCTTTTTCAAATGCTGGAGGTTCTGGTTCTTTCTTTGGTGGCGGCGCTGCGGCTGCTGGCTTTGGTGCAGCTGGTGCAGGCGGCTTTGCAGCGGCCGGCGTCGCGGGCTTTGCTGGCGCTGTAGTTTTAGTGGTAGAAGGCTTTGCAGGTGGAGCAGCTGCTGGCTTTTTTGGCTCTTCTTTATTGTTATTGCTACTCATGCTACTTTATCTTTGACCTTTTGATCTTTTCCTGCAGTAGCATAGTGCCTTGGATCAGTGTTTCAGGTCGGGGAGGGCAGCCCGGAACGTATACGTCAACTGGAACAATGCTGTCGACGCCTGGAAGGACGTTGTACGAATCAATGTAGAGTCCGCCTGTAATCGCGCATGCACCCATGGCAATTACATACTTTGGCTCCGGCATCTGGTCGTATACCATCCTCAGTCTTGGGGCCATCTTCCTTGTAACAGTCCCCTGTACCACGATAAGGTCGCACTGGCGGAGCGAGCCGAATGCTTCGATTATGCCAAAGCGCTCTACGTCGTACCTTGGCCCAGAAGCAGCTCCAAACTCTACACTGCAGCACGCCGTTTCAAGGTGCACAGGCCACAGCGACCAGATTCTTCCCCAGTTAATTGCATAGCCTAGTGGAGCATCAAGTGCCTTCACGAGCACATCTGAGAGCTTGCTCACAAAGACATTGAAAGTTGTGGGGCTGACTAGTTCCTTTTTCACTGGTGCCGTTCCTCCTTACTGATTTGTCCGCAATATGCATATTTAATACTTGTTAGTGAAATCACCAAATTCCCTTCCTCCCTGCAAGAAACAGAGCATATCCCATGGCCGCGAACATTATGCCAAGGAACCCAATAATCGGGAGGGTAGCGGCTTTTGGGATTGAAAATAGCGCGGTTCCCCACGCATACAAAAAGATGGACATCACGTCAAAAACCACAAACATGAGGATGTAAGCGTAATACTGCATCATGAAATGTGACCTGCCCTCGCCCGTCGGCATCTGGCCGCACTCCATTGGCAGGAACTTGACTGGGTTGTACCGGCGTCTCGGCGAAACAAGCCTTGACAATATCAGGGCGGGCACCGAGGCTACAAGGCCGAAACCAAGCATGTAGAGAATTGGCGCAAAGTCCGCGGCGGTTTCTCCAGCCAAGGCAAGACTTGCTGGTTTTTGAAAGGTATAAAAACCTAACGAGCTGGGCGCGGTTATTTCAGTATCATGTTGAACAATTGTCGCGCTGCCAGCTTTGGATGGTGCAGCGCAAGCTTCATCATCTTTCCTGTTGTGAAGTCGGCCTTGATAAAGTCAAGGAACTCGTCCACTGTCATGTCCCGGAGAATTTCTATCTCTTTGTCCCATCCCTCGTCAGAAAGGCCAAGCCACCGGGTCTGCACCTTGAGCGCAGAGGCTATCTTTGACTCTATCTTGCCCTTCCAGGCTTTTTCATACTCGGCTAGCGATTCCCTGCTTGCATTTTGTGCAACCGAGCCGGCTCCCACCTGCCCGGCTAGCCGGCCAAACTCTATTGCGTATCGTATGCCTTCAAGCACGAGCGGGTTTGACTGGCCTGCTGAGTCGCCCACCATCAATAACCCGTCTGCTATGCTGTTCTGCCTTACTCCTTCGTTTGGTATGAACCCGTAATGCAGCTCTACAGGCTGCACCTTGCCAAGCGCGCCAAGCGGCTTCAGCTTTTTTTCCATCATGTCGTTTAGCAGGTCAAGCGGGTCTGCGCTTGATTCAGGCCTGCCGACTCCAACTCCGATCCTGACCCTGTTTTTTGACAGCGGAAATATCCAGGCATAGCCGGCCTTGGAATACTGCTGACCGACCATAAGCACCCAAGTCATACTGTCTGCATCATCGCAGTAGCATTCGTACTCTGCACCGACTCCATAGCGCTTCCATTCGCCGGCGGCGCCGGCTTTGCGCGCAACAGAGGCGCTAAAGCCGCTTGCGTCAATTACTAGAGTCGAACGTATAGTCAAGTCGCCCTTTGGGGTGCTCGCCTTTACGCCGGCCACCCTGTCGCTTTCTCTGACGACGTTGATGACGTTGCTCTTGACCATTATCTCGGCGCCTGCCTCGGCTGCAAGAAACGCAAGGTGCTGATACATGCCCCTCACGTCAAGCACGCACGACCTGGGCTCGCTCCCGCGGATCATGATGTCGTTTGAAGGCGACACAAAGCGGTAGTTCTGTATCGGGTTGTAGTATTTGCTTGGTATTCCAAGCCGGTCCATTGTGTCTATCCAAGTCACGCCGCTTGTCCTGACGCTGTGTGCTATTGCTTCGTCCTTTTCAAGAACGAGTACTTTTGCGCCTGCTTTTGCGGCAAAGTAGGCGGCAGAGAGCCCTGCGGGACCGCCACCTACGACTGCAACGTCATATTTTTCTTCCATTTTTTCATCCTGCCGTGAACGAGATGTTGTCAAACCTCATGTACGGGAGTATCGAGTCGATTATGACCTTGCGCTCCTTGGATATGCCGCTCAATCGCTTTAGCGCGTCAAAGACGTTGCCGGCGACCATCACTTCCTTTACTGCGTGTTTTACTTCCCCATTTTTTACAAGCCTCCCGCCCTTGACCACGCCGGAAAAGTCGCCGTTCACCGGATTGACGTTACCTGAAAACCTGCTCAATATTATGCCGCTTTTCATTTCAGATATCAGCGAGTCAAGGGCAGTCCTGCCCTGCCTTATGACAACGTTGGTTGTAGAGACTGTAGGCGGCGAGCCTGTGGAGCCGCTTGCGTTGCCCGTGCTCTTTGCACCGTCCTTTTTCGCAGTATACGTGTTGTAGAGGAATTTCTTGAGCACGCCGTTTTGTATAACGACGTTTCGCCGGTGTGGTACGCCTTCCCTGTCAAAGCTTGACGCTCCAAGGGCTTCCGTGTTGGTCGCGTCGTCTTCAACCGTCAGAAGGTCCGACGCCACTACCTTGTCGAGCTTGCCTGCAAAGTGGCTTGACTTTTTCTGCACTGCGTCAGAATTGACAGAGTGTGAGATCACCTCTTCGACAAGCTCGTGCACAGCCGAAGGGGTCAGGAGCATCTCCCCGCGAAAGCTTTCAATCTTGCGCGGGCCAAGCGAGTTTACCACTGTCTCTGCAAATTCTCTCGCTGTGCTTACAACGTCGATGTCCTTTACGTGGTGCGTGCCCCCGACCTGAAAGTCAAAGCTGGAGACATCAGCGCCGGAAATCGCCATCCCCATTATCGACCATGAAAAGACGCTCGTCTTTTCGGTCAGGTGCACGCCACCAGAGTTTGCAAGAAATTGAGTCATGACGTTGCCGGCGAAACTGGCGCTGTCAACGCTCACCCTGCCGTCGTACGATTTGGCACTCTTTAGCATCTCTGCCGCCATCTTTGCGGCGTCTGACGCTTCAAACGACTCAGCTTTTTTGTCGTAGATGCCCCTGAGCATGCTCACCTTCGACCTGCCGGGAAAAGAATTGTATTTGTCTTTTGGGCTCACCCGCGCAACTTTAATGGCCATAGCCACTGCCTGCTTGATTTCATCTTTTGAAAGTCTGTTGACAGAGTAAAAACCAAGCGAGCCGTCGAGCAGGACGCGGATTCCAATAGAGCTTGCAGACTGCGATTTGGCCTGCTTGAGGTC
>JAJPHX010000076.1 GCA_021325075.1 Nitrososphaeraceae archaeon
GAAGAGATAGCTACCCTGCGCACTTTAAAAGGTTGACAACACTTCCCTAAATGAACTTTCCGGGTCGTCCACAGGGTTCAATTGTATGATCGGTAGTGTTATGCCTGTCGATACGAATCTGGCAAGCGCCTTGGCGCAATCTTCGCTGCTTCCGCATATTGCAAGCGCCTCAAGCATCCTCACTGAGACAGCCTTTGCTGCAGTGTCTGCGCCGTTCTTGTGGTATTCAATGGTGATCCGCTCAACTTCATCCTTGAACCCGTTTTCTGACAGGAACCTGCTGTAGTATTTCCCGACTGCAACATAAAACGCAAGGGTTTTTGCTGCGCGTTCTCTTGCTTTTTCCGGGTCCTTGTTTGACACCGCGCAGATAAATGAGCAGGCAATTTCAAAGTTCCTACCTGTCGTACTGTGCTTGAGGTCTGACACGGTCTTCTTTAGCTCTTCCATAGGCCGCAGGTAGAGCAGGACACCGTCTGCAAGCTCTGACGCAAGCGAAAGCATCCTTTTGTTGATTGCCGCGACAAAGATTGGAATGTGTTTTCGCGGCGGCTGCTGCAAAATCTTGAAATTATTAGCCTTGAAATATTTGCCATCATAGTTCGCTTTCTCGCCACTTGACATCAACCTCAGGCACTGCACGTATTCTTTCATCCTGTCCACCGGGTGTTCAAATTTCATCCCATGCCAGTTTTCAACTATTGCACTAGTGCTCGCGCCAAGGCCGATTACTGTCCTGTTGCTAGAAAGCATGTCAAGCGTAGTAGCAGCCATCGCCACCGTTGCAGGCGTCCTTGCGTAGATGCTGATGATTGATGTGCCGAGCCTGACTCGCCCTGTCAGCTGAGACATTGCGCCAAGCGTGGCAAAGGATTCCCTTCCCCACGATTCGGGGATCCACAGGGAATCGACGTTCTGCTTCCTGTCGGCCATCTTGGCAAATGCAAGAACCTGCTGCATTGAAAGCAGTGGACCCAGGCTGTAGCCTATCCTTGCAACGCTCATGACAGTTTTGCAGCCTGCATCTCTTTTGCAGCCTCTTCGATGTCCTTGTGGGAGTCAATCGAGCGCCAAAAGATGTTCTCATATTTTATTGCCTTGAGCCTCCCTTCTTTTGCCAGAGCAGGCAGGGCGGTCACCTCGATGTTGCCGTTGTCAGGCAGGTACTGGAATACTTGCTGCGTGAAATAATACACGCCTGCGTTTATCCACCTGTCAGGTATTGTTGGCTTTTCAACAAAGCCGCGCACGTTGGAGCCGCCATCAAGCTCCACCACGCCGTACGGGCTCCTGAGCGGAACAAGCGCAAGCGTCTGAGAACTGTCATGCAGCTTGTTTGGGTCAAGTTCTGTCAGGATGTCGCCGTTTATCATGAAAAAGCCGCTCTGGCCCGCCAGTAGGCTTTCGGCATTCTTCAACGCCCCGCCTGTTCCAAGCGGTTCCTCCTCAACCGCGTATCCAACCTTGACGCCGAGCCTGTTCCCGCTGCCGATGTGGTCTATTATCTGCTCCTTCATGTAGCCGACGCACACGACAAATTCTGTAATGCCATATTTCTTGAGCCATTTTATCTGCCACTCGATAATTGGAACGTTGAGCACTTCGATCATTGGCTTTGGCTTCTGGTCCGTAAGCGGTCTCAATCTCTTGCCAAAGCCGCCTGCCAGAATGACTGCTTTCATGGTATACCATCAAGATGCCAAGTGCGTATAAAACGTTACCCTCTGTCAGTGCGTATTTTTTGGTTCGTCATTGGTTAAAAGCCAGTGGATTTCCTGATAGCATTCCTTGCACATCTCTTTGCCGCCGGTGTGGTCGCATTCGTATGTCCCGTCTGTTTCGATGTCGCACCGGCTGCATTTCTTCATTTTTGGGCCGGCTCTTTCTTTGCCACGGCCTTTCTGTCAATGGCAGCCTTCCAGGCTCCAAGACCAATCAGGATCGCGCCCATTCCAATCGTTGAGCCAATGGTTCGCATTGCGCCTGAAGAGTTTTCAGATGCCAGCGCGCCCTGAGCGATGAGCGCGATCATTCCCGCGACTATGAGACCGCCGTTAACAAAGAGAAGGGCAGAGACTGCGGGAGCATGATCCTTTCTTGCAATCACAAAAGCAATTATCGACATCACCACAGCGCCGCCGCCAAAGGCTCCTCCTCTCACAGACTCGTCAAATGGCAAAAACCCCCTTCTTACTGCAAAGCTGTCATTTGATGATGAAGACGCAACCATGACGTCCGCACCATAGATTATCAGGAGAATCAGGGAAGCGACGAGGAGACCTATTGCTACTCCTTTGGCCATATAGATATGATCCATAATCAGATTTAATAAACGTACTCTGATGGGGATACCTGTGCCGGAAGACCTTGTGGATATCCTGTACTCGTGCATAGACGAAATTGGCAGGGAAAAAATACGGATAGACATAACTTCAGACATTGCGGCATCAAAGAAATACTGCAAGGACATTATTGCAAAATGCAGAGCCAAACTTGGTTCTAGAGTGGATGATGAAACGCTCGGAACTCTGTGCGAGGCTACACTTCATTTTATGCTTACCGCGTCGCTCCTTCCATCTGCAAGAAAGGTTAGCATGAAAGGTGTCGATCTGGACCTCGTGATCCCTTCGCTAAAAATGCTGGAAAGACAGCCTGAAAAGGCGCTTGTCATACAGGTGATAAAGAAAAGTGACAACATTGACAAAGGAAAGCAAGCAGAATCCGTGCAGCCAAATCGCGATAACATCTGGATCGTATCGGCAAATCCGCTGCAATTAGGCCACAAGAACTATCACCTTGGCTCAGGCAAGTTCTCATACTACGAAATAATACCGGACATCAGCGCGTTCCTCGTAGACAAGGGCGTCAAGGGATTGAAGTTGTTACACGGCCAATAGTTTGCTTAAGTCTATTTCCTTTTCAAGCACCTTGCCAATTTTCATGTAATTTGCGCCCTTTGTAAATGGCAAGGCCCAGACCGGTATGCCGCTCAACTCTTCTATGACCTGCGGCGTTTTCTGCTCGATTATGCTTGGCTTTTTTGGCATTTTGTTGACGATTATGCCTTTCACATCCAGACCAAACTTCTGACATGCCATTACCGTGAGGAGCGTATGGTTGAGCGTTCCGATAATTGGCTGCGATACTATTAAAACGGGCAAGCCGATCCTCTTTGCAAAATCCGCGACGTGCTCGCTCTCTGTCAGCGGAACCATTATCCCGCCAATGCCTTCCACAACAACGAAATCGTGCCTGGCAGCAAGCCTTTCCAGGGATTGTATGGTTTTTTCAATATTGACTGGCGGCTCACCTCTTGCCCTAGAAGCCATGAGGGGAGAGGCAGCTGTCTGGTAAAAGAAGGGGTTCAACTCATGATCCGGCTCGCTTGCCCCTGCTGCCCTTGCAAGTATTGCAGTGTCGCCGGACCTGTACTTCTTTGAAAATACCCTGTTTGAAGTACCAAAAGGCTTCATGACTCCGACGTCGATTCCCCTTTTTCTTAAAGCCCATGCCAGCCCTGCAGCTACTGCAGTTTTCCCGACTCCTGTGCCAGTCCCGGTTATGAATACTCCGCGCATGGAAATATTATTAGAGCCATACATAGAACCTGCATTTAACTGAATTGAGCCCAAGAGATGCCGATAAGGAATTCGTATGGCACCCGTACACCCAGATGAAGGACTGGATAAAGTGGGACAACAGGGTAATCGTAAGAGGAGAAGGATTCTACCTCATCGACAAAGAGGGAAGAAAATACCTTGACGGCATCGCAAGTATGTGGTGCAACGTCTGGGGGCACGGGCGGAACGAAGTGGTTGAGGCAATGATCGATCAGATGAAAGACCTGCAGCATTCTACGCTTTTTGGACTTGCCAGCGGCCCCTCTGCAAGCCTAGCTGAGAGGCTTGTCGGGCTGGCAAAAGGCATGGACAGGGTGTTCTACACTGACAACGGCTCTACTGCTATTGAGGCAGCGATGAAGATGGCTCTCCAGTACTGGCACAACAAGGGCAAGAGCAGAAAAAAAGAGTTCATCTCGCTAGAGCACGGGTACCACGGCGACACGGTTGGCGCCATGTCTGTCGGCTACATCGAGAAGTTCTTTGGTGCGTACAAGCCTGTGCTCATCAAAGTGCACAGAGCCCCGAGCCCATTGCTTTATGGAAGTGGGTTTGACAACGTGGACGACCTTGTCGAGCAATGCCTAGAAAAAACTGAAAAGATGTTCAAAAGACATGGCGACAGGTGCGCTGCATTGGTCATGGAAAGCGGCGCGCAGATCGCCGGCGGCGCAATCATTTACCCTGCTGGCTACCAGAGAAAGATCGCAGATCTTTGCAGAAAATACGACATCCTGCTGATACTTGACGAGATCGCAACAGGGTTTGGCCGGCTAGGCAGCATGATAGAATATGTTGCCCAAAAGTC
>JAJPHX010000051.1 GCA_021325075.1 Nitrososphaeraceae archaeon
GCTCCATCCAAATTTCACAGAAAATCACCTGCTCTACATCTACCATACGTACTCTAACGGCACTGCAGTCTTTAACAAGGTGCTCCAGCTGACAGAAAAAGATAACAAGATTGTTGACTCTAAAGTCATATTAGACAAAATCCCTGCAGCTGACGCAAACGATGGCGGCAGGATCAAGTTCGGGCCTGACGGCAAATTGTATATCGCTACAGGCGACACAAAGCAGCCAGACCTTGCCCAAAATGCGGGGTCGCTTGCAGGCAAGATATTGCGGATAAACCCTGACGGTAGCATACCCTCTGACAACCCATTTCAAGGCTCGCCCGTGTATTCGTACGGGCACCGGAACGTGCAGGGATTGGCATGGGATCCGGTGACGAAACAAATGTACGCAAGTGAGCATGGGGCTGAAGGCAATGACGAGATAAACTTGATCAAGCCCGGCGGCAACTATGGGTGGCCAATAGAGGACTGCAACGCGCAAAAGTTTGAAAAGCCAGTTGCATGCTTTAACCCTGCAATAGCCCCGTCAGGCATGGCAATCGCTTCGTCTGACAGGCTTGGCTACAAAGGCGACATCATACTTGCTGCCCTTAGGGCGCAGCAGCTCCGCGTAGTTGACCTGCATGCTGATAAATCAGCCAATGTTCTCACTGGATATGGCAGGATACGCGACGTGGTAGAGGCGCCAGATGGCTCGCTTTATGTCACCACAAGCGACAGGGACGGCAGGGCCATAGTGGAGCAGGGCGATGACAGGATTTTAAGGATCGTAAAGCCATAGCAATGGTGGGGGCAATGGTCAAGAAATTCTATGAAATGAGCAGGGAAGAAAGGCTCGAGTTTGTAAAAAAGTCGGCCGGCATTGACGACATCGAAGCGATGCTTAAGCCGCTTGCATTTGAAGATGCAAACAAGATGATAGAAAATGCTATCGGGATGATGTCGATTCCGATGGGGATTGCCACTAATTTTGTCATAAATGGCAAAGAGTATCTTGTGCCAATGGCCATAGAGGAGCCTTCGGTGATTGCTGCGGCAAGCAAGGCTGCAAAAATTGCAAAGACAAAAGGCGGATTTGTAGCAGAGGCTGACGATTCGCTCATGATAGGTCAGGTGCAGGTAGTTGGAATTTCAAATGTCAAGGCAGCGATGCAAAGAGTATTGAAGAACAAAAAACAATTGCTTGCAATTGCCAATTCAAAGGGCAGATCTGTTGTAGCAGTTGATTTGAAAGTAAGGCGGCTGCGCGACTCTAGCAAGAACAAGATGGGCGAAATGCTGATTGTTGAATTGCTAATTGACACAAAGGATGCGATGGGCGCAAATGCGATAAACACAATGTGCGAGACAATAGCGCCACAGGTAGCTGAAATTACTGGCGGCGAAGTTGTGCTAAAGATTTTGTCAAATTATGCAACTAAAAGGATAGTTAGATGCAAGGCAATATTTGACAAAGAAGAGCTAGGTGGAAGTGAAATTGTGAAGCGCATATTGTATGCGTATGCACTTGCGCATTCTGATGTGTACAGAGCAGTGACTCATAACAAGGGAGTGATGAATGGAATTGATGCTGTTGCGCTTGCAACGGGTCAGGATTTTCGGGCAATTGAGGCTGGAGCCCATGCGTATGCCGCTAGAGACGGCACCTATAGATCGTTGACAAGGTGGAGTAAGACAAAGCAAGGAGATCTGGTTGGTGAAATCGAATTGCCGCTGGCAGTTGGTACGGTTGGTGGAATAACAACCGTGCATCCTGCTGTAAAGCTAGGGCTGAAAATTCTTGGTATTAGCACTTCTAAAGAGCTGGCCACAGTGATAGCCGCGGCTGGACTTGCACAAAACTTGGCTGCCATCAGAGCGTTATCCGCAGAAGGCATTCAGGCAGGCCATATGAAGTTGCATAACAGAAAATTTGAAAAAGCTCAAAGAATCGAGTCGTGACGTAACCAGCTGCTTGCGCAAAAGAACTCTCAAACTCTATCAAGAAGAGAATTGCCAAAGTGCGGGGTATAGGCACCCCAAATGTTTTAGCTATTCTTCGTCATCGTCTTTGCCTTTGGCAGACCTCTTTTTTGGCGACTCTTCGTCTGTATCATCTACTCCCTTCTCGTTTACGGTAAACCTAGTATCACTGTATGGATGGTACGGGCTGTCGATCATTTTTGCAATTCTGTCGTTGCCTGCCTTTCTGAGGTATATTCTATATGTTGACGCATGGCCGACGACGTTTCCGCCTGCCGGCTTTGTTGGGTCGCCAAAGAATGTATCTGGGGTTGCCTGCACTTGGTTTGTTATGACAACTGCAACGCCATAGATTTCTGCGATCCGCACCAGCCTATGCAATAGTGCATTTAGCTTCTGCTGCCTATCGGCAAGCGTTCCTCTGCCGGCAAACTCTGCACGGTGGAGCGAAATGATGCTATCTACAATGACTAATTTTGCGCCAAATTGCTCAATAAACTTGCCCAGATCCTTGACCAGTAGCTCGAGGTGGGAGCTGTTGTACGCCTTGGCAATATGGATATTTTTCAAAACATCCTCAGAATCAATGCCTCTTGCCCTTGCTATTTGGTCGATTCTTTCCGGCCTGAACGTTCCTTCAGTATCGAGCAGGATCACAGAGCTTCCTAGCCCTCCGCCTTCCACCGGCTGGTGAGCCATCACGCTTAATGTGTGGCATATCTGCGATTTGCCAGAGCCAAATTCCCCATAAAACTCGGTGATTGCCTGAGTCTCTATACCGCCTAAAAGAAGCTCGTCGAGTGCCTTTGAGCCGGTTGTGCATCGAAGAATAGATCTCCTCTTCTCAAGCTGGATATCTGCAGTAGTAAACTCGTTATCTAGAAAATTAGATTCTCTGAGTAACTTTTGAGCTGCGATGATATAGTTTGCGGCCGCATCTTTGGTGCCTCCGATTTCAGTTGCAAGCTCGTCTGCGCTAACTGTTGCTAGCTGGATTACCGAGCTTATGCCAGCTTCCTTTAGTTTCTTTGAGGCACTTGGCCCTATCCCTTCTATGTCTTCAAGCTCAAGGTCAAGAACACTAACTTGTTTCTGCTTTGGTTCTTTTTCAGTCATGTATGCATGCCAGATTCGACTTAGCCTATAAAAATAGGATGTATCCTATGGGGGAGGGAGAGTACCAATTTGGTACTAGGTTAGAAAGCTCACATTCCAAATTGAATATTCACAAGGAAAGTGCGTACGAGTAATGGATGATACTTTCAGCTCTTGTTTTGAGTAAATTACTCAGGTCAGTTCGGGCATGCCCAGGTATTAGCGTACGCGAACGTCAGAGAAAATACTACGTATTTTTCCTATGGTCACGGCTATGAGCTACGAGTACTAGCTATTGGCTACGGGCTATAGATATTGGCTATAGATATTGCTATTGGGAATATTCCCAATAGCAATATCCAATGTCTATATCCAATATCCCGTAGCTAGATGCACAAGAAGATTGTAATTTTTACAAAATACTACGCCTCAGAGGTAAGTACGCTGCTTAAGTGAGTACGCTGCTTAAGTGAGTACGCTGCTTAAGTGAGTACGCTGCTTAAGTGAGTACGCTGCTTAAGTGAGTACGCTGCTATGGGTACAAAACTAACTACCTTACTAGCAGTTACTCAATATCCTACTCAGCTACTTAAATCTTCTACACCAAAGAGGCTTATGTGACTGGCAGTACAAGCCCGGATCTCTCCCACCCTCTGACGTAGTACTCCATCATACAATCAAGCTCATTTAAAAGACAATGCATAGCTGCCGATTGACTTGCATTCCCTACCAAAATGTTGACTTGCTCTTTTTTCATCTCTACAGAAATCGTGTGATAAAAGATTTTTCTAATGTCTGAAAACTTGATTCCAGCGGCTTTGCTTACATTTTTGTCTGCGGCTTTGATGTCGCTTACATTAAAAGCTGACAGATTTCTAAACTGTTGCCATAGCATTTCTGGAAGCATCACAAAGTAGCAGCGCTTTACATTGTTTTGAGCCCAGTTGATTACAATGATAGATAGACCGTTTCGCTTGTTAATGACGTGGAGCTTTTTTCAGCCACAGCATGCCGGGTCGGTACACACCTGTTCGCAAAAAGCGTAAATCATTTCCTCTTTCCTTAGGCCAGACAGCAATGCAACTTTGACCGCCAGACCAACTTTGCCTTCGATTGTCATCAATAGCTGTATCTTTTCGACAAGTCTGGCATTTTCTTGGTGTCTCTTGTGGCTTGCAGCTTTTGCTCTCATTATGGAGCGCTTGTGCGTTTGTAGTTCTTTATTAATGACGTTGGCTAAATGTCACGAGCGATTCACCTAGAATCTGCTTACGTGACTTGGATACGCTTTCTTTACATTTGCGGCTAGTGGATTGGAAGAAGAATAAGACGGTTGGAGTGGCCAGCCATCCACGTTTTACCCTTCTCAGTATGGGAGTAGCCTCCCAAAGGGAAGATCGAGTTCGAATCTCTTTGGATCCATTCCAAGGCTAGTACCAAATTGGTACTAGCCTTGGAATTATACTAGCCCCTGTAGCATAATCAGGATAGTGTAATTGCCCAAGCGAGATTGTGAGGGTTAAAATCCCTTCTAGGGGTACTATTGTAGCTACGGCGTTGGCATAATGCCTCAAGATATTTTTATAGCACTTTTCCAGCTTGGTATCGCAAATGGAATTTAGGTGGCAGCCCATAAGTGATTGGCAAATTCTTGCTCGAGGGAGCACAGAAGTTAGATTTAAGCAACCGTTATTATGACGCAAAACTCCTGCGATAGTAACTCAAACCCCCCGAGAAGTTTGAGCGGATGAGCGGGTATCTGATCCCGCTGGTAAGTTCGATATGCATTAGATATATATGAAATGATATCAAATCGATATAGTATTGAAGTTCATGGGCAATCAAAAAGCAGCGCATTCTAAGTCAGGCCGTTCGCAATCAGCCTCTAGTAAAATGTACATTGGCACTAGGTGCCAAAGCGTCAGGGGATCTAGAACTTGACGGTAGGAAAAAGAGCTCTAGTCACTTTACCTGACGGAGTATGGAAAGTAATCGATAACGAATTGAAAGGACAGATTGGTGATGGAGATTCAGAAGTAATTCGTAATATCGTTATATCGTATCTGACAGAGAAAGGATATCTGATGAAAGCAAAGCCAGCGAGCGCAGCAGGTCCAGAATCGATGCAATATATTGAGGATAAGTTTCTTTCAGCACAAGCACTGTTTGATGTAATTTTCGGAGTACTCATTGAAAAAGCATTTTTCACTCAGGAGGAGGTTAAACGTCGAGTATTTGAAAATTACGCTCAGCTAAAGGAAGAGCAAGAGAATGCGCAACAGGAGGAGAATAAAGTAACACAAAGAACCAGTCAAAAACTACGAAGATAAGAAAATGCCATGGTTTTCCAACCAAGAGTGTTCCACTTGGGGCTTGCTCCTTGGACATGGCTCAAGTTTCGAAACATGATCTAGCTTAATGGGCTTGCCGCATTAGTTAGAATGCGAACTATTTCATCCATGCTTTTGTATATTATACTGTCAAAAAATAGGAGCTGCTATTACCAAGGGTTTACAAGCCATCTTGTTACAATCTGCTGGCTAATTTACAGAATAGATTGCTAACTGAATCTCAGTTTTGGCTTTTGATTGAAAGCATTGGTTGCGATCAATACAGCGCCTATTGAAATAACAATCAGCATCAATGAAAGCGGAAATTCGGGTACAACATGCGTACCTAGAACTTCGATTGACTCTGTGCTATCAGGTACTGTGAACTTGATCGTAGTCGATGTAGAAGTGAGCAAGACCTGTTGAAATTGGATTTCTTTACCCTCTCCATTTCTAACTGTATGAATCTGGTCAATCATTGATTTAGGCAACGTTAATTGTAATTCGCCTCCTTGTCCTTCTGGAATTTCAAACCTGATCAAATTATTTGGATCGATGGTGTAATGTATTGGTGTAATGGTAGCGGATTTAGCAAGCACAAAATAGGTATTTCCGTCTACATCAGAAGACAACCCCATTATTTTGTTGTTATCATCAGTTGTTGTCGTGGCAGCGCTAGGCACTTCCTTTGTCACTGTCGCATATTCTTGGCCTGCTGACCCTTGCAATTTAGAGTAACCTGCAATTGTAATCTGTCCGCTCGGCGGTGGTGTTTGCGAGTTTATTGCAATGGTTTGCCCATCTATTGATGCAGAACCCGTAGTCTCTTGTGCCTCAAACGTGCCTTCTCTAAAGCTGCTTTCACCTAGCGAATAGACTGATAGTGCCCTAGCCACTCCAGACTCATTGGTTCCAACTTGGTCAAAAAGAAAGTGCCAATTAGTCATCGGAATGTTAAACTTTGTGAAATCCATTACTGGCTCTGTCAATACTGCCTGTGCTCCAGAGCTTGACAGCTTTGATGCAAGATCCGGATACAATGCTTCAAGAGCTCCTATCGCCTGATTAATGTTAATCTCGCCGTATTTGGTTCCAGAGTTCACTTTGATTGGTCCGTCTATCTTGAATGCTCTCCACTGAAGATCAATAATGTCACCACCAGTTTGAGCATCTTCCTTTAACATGACAAATTTTTGAATTGTTGGCTGATACTCCACCTTCACCAACATTTGGGCACTTGACGGTCCGCCTTTGAGAGTCGCTATGTAATGAACTGTGGCAGAAGCTACTCGAACAGGACTATTTGATTCTAGTAAAACCTTGTTGTTTGCCTGAATCAGACCAGCCATATTTGGATCTGATGCAGTGCCACTAATTGTAAATTCTATTTTGTCGTTTTTGCCGTTTAACTGATTTGATATAGAACCGCCTTGCTCATATTTCATTGTAATAGTCTTTACAGCTGTAAAGGTAGCAGAAGCATTGTCTACTGTTGTGTCGATTTTAGCATCGAGATCAGCGGCATGTGCTGGGAGTACGAAACCTGCTAGAAGAATAGCAAAAAGTGCTACTACGAGAAGGGGCCTCATGCAGTCAGAAAACTAGACAAGCTATATAAGATTTATCCTAACAATGCTAATAATCATACTACCATGCTATTATGATATATCATGGCTACATATAATTCCGACATGACTTGCCATTCTTACCTGATGGCTAGGATACTGGGCGCTAGCAAAGTAACTGTAAGATACCAAATTTCAATTCCTGAAGAAGTTAGAAAGATGCTAAAGATCAAGGATGGCCAAACGGTAGTGTTTATAGAAGATAATGGAAAAGTTGTCTTAAAGGCAGAGTTCTAAGCGCATTCTTTTCTCGCAATTTTCAGCTAATATGGATAGGTCAATAGATCAGAATAGATCCGAAGGTCACCATTGAGAATTTCCATTACATCCTTTACTTTTTGATAGATTTTCAGATTCTTTCCTCGTGATATCGCTAGTGATCCGCCGAAGAGTTACCAGTGTATACTAAAGTATGCCGGGGTGAACACCCAGATTGGTACAATCTTGAACAGAACTACCCTGAGGACACTGTGGCTTAAATTCTAAGACATGATCATTAGTTGCTACTATTACCATCTATTGGCATGAGATCCGCGTCGGTTAGCCGAGGGCCGAATTGGCCGATGCTATCAAATAGGGCTATCAAGTCCACCAGCCGTTTATGCCAGCCCTTTGAAAAATTGAATAAGAAAAGGTGCGAAGTGCGGGTGCGAAACCCGCACTTCAAGCAGAGCACATCCCTAACTTTATCCTGAATCGACGCTCCTTTTCGCTCACAAGTGCTCCAAGGACCGCTTCGATCCTGTCCTGTGGCCATCTTGTAATGTCGTCAACAAGCTGTACATTGTACAGGTTATCGCGCAGGTACTTGACAGTCTCAGGATCCTCCAAGCGACTAGCATTATCCATAACATACAATGCTGACTCGAGCAATGTCATAACAGCATCTGTCCTACTTTTCTTGCGATAGCTGAATTGATAGCTCGAAATCCTATTTGACAGAGTGCGCGTAATCCTAAAGGCAATAATGACATCCCTTGGCTCTTGCGTGTACGGCGTCGTACGCTGCTGTACTGCAGCATTATTTGGTACCTCTGACATTTGCTGTCCAAGATCTTGTGATGTAAATAAAGTACGCTAGTCGACTATATCGAAGAAACTGCCTCGAATTTACCGACCTTGATGGCGGCTTTTCAATCCCCTTCTTGAATTAGAAATATTCGAATGGAGCTTCAAATCGCAATTATCTACTGTGAGAACAAGCATGAGACCATTAGTTGTAAAAAAGTATGAAGTACTCTGCCAAACATCCACATAGATATATATCCTGTAAAAAGCTCTTTCCATTTGTCATATAGTAAATGCCTACCACCGTGAAATTTGCAGTCCCAAAAGGCAGCATTGAGGAAGTCACATTCAAGCTGCTAGAGCAAGCTTGGCAGAGCGTGAGCGGCCGGGGACGCACCTATAGAGTAAAGCTGGGCGACCCCGAAATTGAAGTCAAGATATTGAGGCCGCAAGAGATCCCCACCTACGTCCAGGAGGGTTTTTACGATGTTGGGATCACGGGCAGGGACTGGATACTTGAGGCAAAAGCCAATGTGCAGATACTGCTTGACCTAGAGATTGGCAGAGTCAAGCAGATTTTCGCAGTCCCGACAAGTTTCCCGTACAATAATTTAGACGAGATGATTTCAGATTTTGCCAAAAGCAATAGGACACTGAGGATATCTTCAGAGTACCTCACTACCACTTCCTCTTACATCAAGTCAAGCCCCGCCTACAAGAAACACTTTGGAAGCGCCGACCCAATGATAATAACACCATGGCTTAGAGTAGGCGAGAACAAGAAAGTCGAGATATTTCTCTCATTTGGAGCAACAGAGGCCAAGCCTCCAGAAGACGTTGACGCAATTTTTGATATCACAGAGACAGGCACCACGTTAGCCCAGAACAACCTCAAGATACTGGACAAGGTAGCAGAGTCAACTGCCGTCTTGGTTGCAAACAAGCAGGCTCTCAAGGATCCAGTAAAGAGGGAAAAGATAGCAGACATGGTTGCTTTGATGCGCGGGGTTGTCGAGGGCCGCAAAAAGCTCCACATATTTGTCAATGTGAAAAAGGAGAATCTTCCAAAGCTGCTAAAGGAATTGCCGGCTCTAAAGAGGCCAACTGTCAGCCCACTCTCTGAAGACGGCTGGTATGGCGTCAACACTGTCATTGACAAAAACGAGTTTATCCGGGTAGTGCCAAAGCTGAGGAAGCTGGCGCAGGGATTAGTTGTGCTAGAGCCAAAGCAGATACTTCCACTCGATGAGATAAACTTGGACGGATATTCCTGATGAGGATAATTCAAGTCGCCGAGCCTGCCATAGAAGCCGCGCGGCTTCGCAAGGCGTCAGCAATTCCTGACTCGCTTTTAGAAGACACAAAATCAATAATGAAGAGCGTGGCAGAATATGGCGATTCTGCAGTCATTGACTACACTGCCAAGTTTGATGGCATAAGGCTAGACTCATTACGAGTCAGTGCGCAAGAGGTAAAACAAGCCTACAGTCAAGTTACAAAAGAGCAGGTAAAGGCTGTCAAACTGATGAAAGACAGGCTTGCAAAAAGTGAGCTTGCCGTATTAAAGAGGCTAAAGGGCATCACAATTTCGTCTAACGGTGTCAAAATAGAGCGTACCATAAAGCCAGTGGCAAGCGTAGGCTGCTATATCCCTGGTGGCAAGGCGCGCTACCCAAGCACAGTGGCGATGTGTGCGGTGCCTGCCAAGGTCGCGGGCGTAAAAAGAATAGTTGCAATTTCGCCGCCAAGAAAAGACGGCACAATAGACCCGCTGACTCTAGTCGCCGCAGATATCTGCGGCGTTGACGAATTTTACAAAGCAGGAGGAGCACAGGGAATAGCGGCAATTGCCTATGGCACGCAGTCAATCAAACAGGTGAGCAAAATAGTTGGCCCCGGAGGCATGTTCGTTACTGCAGCAAAACTGATTGCTTCAAGCAACACATCCACAGACATGGTTGCCGGCCCGACAGAATTATTGATCTATGCGGATTCGACTGCAGATCCTCGGCTTGTAGCAGTTGACCTGATTTCACAGTCAGAGCACAGCATTGACACAGTATGCGGCCTCGTCACCGCGTCCGAAAAGCTAGCGGCAGAGGTGCAGTCTCAAGTGCAATCAATTGCAAAGAACATCACGCGCTCTGACATTGTAATTAAGAGCCTAGAAGAAAATGGATTTGTCGCTGTCTGCAAAAACGATAAAGCCTGCATCGAGTTTGTAAACGAGTTTGCCCCCGAGCACCTTGAGATAATCTGCAAAAACGCAGACTCTGTCGCAAAAAAGGTTGACTCGGCTGGCCTAGTGCTTATTGGAAAATATGCGCCGTCTTCTGCAAGCGACTACTGCCTTGGCTCAAACCACGTCCTTCCAACCCTTGGATTTGGAAAATCAAGAGCGTCGCTATCGGTGCTTGACTTTGTAAAACTGGTCAACAAGGTTAACGTCACAAAGGCAGGGCTCACGCAAGTTGACAGAGCAACACGCGAAATGGCATCGGCAGAAGGGCTGCTAAACCACTACGAAGCGGTAAAGGCGAGGATGGATGAATAAAAATTCGCTTGACGGCAAGATCAAGAGAATTGCCAAGCTTGGCAGATACACAAAGCCGGAAAAGGTTGAAGGCGCGATAAAGCTCGACTCTAATGAAAATTTCGCCCTTGACCGAGAATTTATCGCCGGAGTCACGGCAGAGGCTGCAAGACAGGTAGATGTGAGGGAATACCCGCTTGACCAGCTGGAACAGCTGTATGCTCAGCTGGCAAAATATGCCGGCGTCAATGAAAAATGCGTGGCTGCCGGCAGCGGATCTGACCAAGTGATTGAGCTACTGCTGTCAACTTTTGGAAGCAAGCGGGCGACTGTTTTCACGCCGACTTTCTCATATTTTATCAACAGATGCGAGCTACATGGCATCAGAGTCGATCAGGTGCCGCTAAAGCGCGACTTTGATCTTGACAATAAGGCATTTCTAAAAAGCGCCAAGAAATCAGATCTGGTCTATATCTGCTCGCCAAACAATCCCACTGGCAACCAACTTGGCAGACATACAGTTATCGACCTAATTAACTCGCTTGAAGATAGGCTGGTGTTAATAGACGAAGCATATGTCGATTTTGCAGACTATTCACTTTCAAAGGACGTGACAAAGATGGACAATGTCATTGTGCTTCGCACTCTTTCAAAAGCGTTTGGGCTTGCCGGCGCTAGGGTTGGGTACATGGTAGCTAATGAAAAATTCATTAGAGTATTCAGGTCAACAATCCAGTCGCCCTATCCAATAAGTACGCTTTCACTTGCCATCGCGTCAGGAATACTAGAACGCGCAGACCATGTGAAAAACACGATTGAGACCATAAGAAAAGAAAGAGCAAGAGTTGCAGGCAGGCTGGCAAAGATTGATGGCTTGCAAGTATTCAAGTCGGATGCAAACTTTCTCTTCATCGAAGCTGGCAAGAAGTATCAGCCAATTTCAAAGGCGCTTGTCAGCAATGGCATCATTGTGAAGATGCTTGGCAACGTCGCCGGCCACAAGGGCTGCATTAGAGTGACCATAGGCACTAAAGAAATGAATGACAAGTTCCTTCAATGCGTGGAAGGGACAATGTAATGTTTGACTGCGCGCTCTTTGACATAGACGGCGTGCTTGTTGACATACGCAAGTCGTACAATTCTGCAATAAAAAAGACTGTAGAATACATGCTCAAGTCGATCACAGGCAAGTCTTTCCATAACCTTGTGACTGATCAGATAATCTTAAAGTTCCGACAGAGCGGCGGCTTTAACAACGATACAGATACCACCTACGTGATAACGCTTGCAATGCTTGCCAACCCGCCAAAGAACATCGCCGAAGGCAGAAGGTTCCTTGCAAAGGTAGCAGAGAACGCAGATGAGAGCGGGTACGTCTCGGCTGAAAAATTCCTTGCGAATCATGGCATTGAGAAATGGAAAAGCCTGCTTGCGTATCCAGCCCCGGTGAAGGATAGCATGCTCGCGCGAGTGTTTGACGAACTGTTCTATGGTCCTGAGCTATTTGAAAAACAGAACCACGTAGAATCCAAGTATTGTAAAGGCAGGCCTCTGATAAAGAATGACAAGCTTGTGGTAACTACCAAAATGATGAAAAAACTAAACGAAGTGTTTGATGGCAACCTTGCTATAGTCTCTGGCAGGAGCAGACTTGCGGCAGAGTATTCTCTTTTCCCAGTCATGAAATACTTCAATCTTGATGCCTGCGTGTTTTTAGAAGATGAAAAGCGCGAATATGCCAAGCCAAACCCTTATGCGATAAAAAAAGCCATGCAAACAATTGACGCAAAGAGCGCGGTATACGCCGGCGACTCTGCCGAAGACTTGCTGATGGCAAGGCGCGCTGAAAAAGAGAGTGGAGTGAAAATAGCGTTTGTAGGCGTTTATGGCTACAGCCCACAGCCGGCCAAGACTATTGCAAGCTTCAAGCGGGAAGGAGTTGAGGCAATGGCAAAAAGCGTCAACCAGCTACCGTCCATAATAGACACAGAATTATGAAACTGAAAGCTTTGTTCTTCTAGTAACTAAAAGCATAACTGAAATTATTGTCCCCAAGATCAGAATCAAACTTGTATTGGCTGCAAGAAAGCTTGGGAACTCTGGAACAACCACGATGCCTGTTGCTTCGCCATCGCGGCTCTGGTCTAACAGTCCACGCCTTTCAATTCCAGTGACACTTATCGATATCTTGTAAGTATCATTAGCCGAAAAAGTCACCGGCTGGGAATCGGTGCCATTGATGGCCGTGAGGTTTATCCTTTTTACGATTTCTACTCCGTTTTTATCCGCTATCTTTAGATTATAAAATATGTTGGCGTTTTGAAAATTGTTTTTTCCCGCTTCTAGCACATCAGAAAAACTGACAGTTAGCGCAGATCCGGTATCAGAAGTCAGCTGGGCGGGCTTCCATGACACATCGACTCGAATGCCGGATGGTATGAAAAATTCAGTTGATGGCTGGTTGCTGTGACCGCTAACAAACAGTGAGAATGACATCACGTTTGATTCAGAGCTTGTATCCTGCTGGTCGTGTCCCTGAGCCAAGTTGATCAACAGATCCTTGTTAATCAGGTAATGGACAATGTAACTATCTTCAGAAGAATATGGATCAACTGCCACAGAATACGTATTCAGCGGGATGCCGTCAACTGCAGGAAAAAACGACGTCGAGCCCAAGAACTTGATAAAAGATTTTGGAATCCTGACTTCCTCGTGGATAAAGATATTTTGTTTCTGGATACGTGAAAGGTTCCAATCAAACGGCATCGACCAATAGATGGTGTTGGCAAGAGGATCAAAACTATATTCCTTTATTCTATCATAATAAGAGATTATCATGAAATCATGAGCTTGATTATCATAAGGAAGAGTACCGTGCAAAGCTTCGCCGACACTGAGCCAAGAGTCAAATGTCGGCGTGCTGCCTGAATCCAGAGTATTTGTATCTTGGTTGATTCCAAGGATCGTTATTTGAAAATGATACAGGCCCCCTTCTAGCATCAATGGAGTTTGCACGCCTATTTCACCATCTTTGGCTGTCCAGATGCCCGTGTTTGAGTCCCGTTCTCCGTCAAGTACTTCAACAGGACCTGCCTTTGAATGGATGTTTATTTTCAGAGGGCCTGTATGGGAATGAAAACGAAGGTTCATCATTTCCTGATCTCCTTTTGTCGCATAAACAAGGTATGACACATGAGGAATTGTCTCGTTATTGTTTAGGTCAAAAAGCCGGAGTTGAAGAGATGGAGAGCTTGCATTTTCTGGTGTCAATATTATGGGATCTATCTTGATAAAGAGGCTGAGAGGTCTGCCTTGCACAAGAAAGGCCGGCAGACTTTCAAAACTTAACCCATCTGCATATGCTTTGCCAACAATAGGATATTTGACTGGCATTACAGAATACACTGACATTAGTATTATGAGAGCAAGAATGCATGGATAAAGCTGAATCCCATTCTTGCGCCACATCTTGCATTTTCGATAATGGTAGCTATTCTATTAGTTTTAGCCAACTATGTTTGTGGAGCGTTGGACCCTTAAGAGTTTAAATTATGCACTGGCGGCAATTTAAAATGCGTTGGCTGCTGCCAGAAAGGCAAGGATTGAGAGGGTCACAAAAGAGACCGCAGTAACAGTCGAGGTCAATATTGACGGCACCGGCAAGACTAGCGTCAAGACCGGTCTCCCATTTATTGACCATCTCATTACGGCAATAGGCAAGCACGCCATGATCGACATTGCGTTGTCTGGCAAGTCAAACGACGGCATCGTGCACCACCTCGCAGAGGATGTGGCAATTGCGCTATCACAGACAATAGACAAGGCGCTGGGCGACAGGGCAAGAGTGAGAAGGTTTGGCTATGCAGTTGTACCAATGGACGAGGCACTTGCCTACGTGTCGATAGACCTTGTAAAGCGCCAGTTCCAGAACGTGCAGCTAAAACTGACGCGCGATGGCATAGAAGGAGTGCCAAGAGAGGACCTTGAACACTTTGTCAGGTCACTTGCTCAGAACCTCAATGCATGCACCCACATGGTAGTGCACTATGGCGACAACGATCACCACAAGGTCGAAGCGACCCTAAAGGCTTTTGCAGTCGCGCTCAGGATGGCCTGCGAGATCGACAGCAGGAGAAAAGGAGTGCCAAGCACCAAGGGAGCGATGTGATTGGCAAAAATCGCGATATTTGATTATGGTGCAGGCAACCTATTTAGTCTGAAATCTGCACTGGAGAGAAATGGCGCAGAGAGCGTCGATATAATCTACGATCTGAAAGAATTGCCAAAGTATGATGGTCTAGTACTTCCCGGCGTTGGCAACTTTGACCCTGCCATAAGATCGATAGAGAGTAGTGCGAAGCACCTTAACAAGGCGATCGAGGGTGGAATGCCAGTAATGGGAATCTGCCTTGGGATGGAAATGCTCTTTGACAGAAGCGAGGAGGGCAAGCTAGAAGGTCTGAAAATCCTAGACGGCGACGTGGTGATGCTTCCAAAAGGCAAAGTCAAGATTCCTCACATGGGATGGAATAACCTCGAAATAAAAGGGGAAAGCAAGTTTCTAAAGGGAGTCAAGGACGATTCATGGGTGTATTTTGTCCACTCGTACCGCACGGTGCCAAAGCAGCGAAAGATAGTGGTTGCCACCTCCAACTATGGAGTAAGCGTTCCAGCAGTCATTGAGAAGGACAATCTCATAGGAGTCCAGTTCCATCCGGAGAAATCTGGCGATGTCGGATCGACAATGATAAAGAACTTTATTGAAATTTGCGATAGTGAGTCAACATGAAAGTCATTGCTGCAGTTGATATTATGGGTGGAAGCGTGGTTAGGCTCGTCAAGGGCGACCCTGCCAACAAAGTAGTTTACAGCACCGACCCTGTGGAAACTGCAAAAAAATGGGAGGCCGCGGGTGCAGATATGCTTCATGTAGTTGACCTTGACGCAGCATTTTCAACCGGGAGCAATTCAGAGGTAGTTGCAAGGATAGCGTCGGCAGTCAAGACACCGGTAGAAGTTGCCGGTGGCATCAGAAGTCAAGAGGCAGCAGAGGACATGCTGGCAAAGGCGGCCAAAGTGGTGATTGGCACGATGGCCTACAGAGATCAAGAGACTGTCAAAAAGCTTGCAAAAAAGAATCCTGGCAGAATAATAATTTCAATAGACCAGAAAGAAGGTGTAGTGATGGTAAAAGGCTGGAAGGAATCTGCAGGCACCAAAGTTGCAGATGCGATATCACAGTTTATGGCAATGGGAATCGACGAATTTCTGCTAACTAGCATAGAGCGCGATGGCACTCTTCAAGGGCCGGATGTCCAGACACTTGCAGAAGCAGTGAAATCAGGCGCAAGGATAATTGCAAGCGGAGGCATTGCAAGCGTTGAAGATGTTATCCGCGTCAGAAGCGTAGGCTGCAGCTCTGTAATCCTTGGCAAGGCAATGTATGACGGCAAGATAAGCATCGACAGGGCAAAGGCGATGGCATGATGCTGGCAAAGAGAATCATACCTTGCCTTGATGTTGATAACGGGCGAGTTGTCAAAGGAGTGCATTTTGTGGAGGTAAAGGATGCTGGCGACGCTGTGGAGCTTGCCAAGAAATACAGCGAGCAGGGAGCTGACGAGCTAGTATTTCTTGACATTACGGCGTCACAGCAAGGAAGAGATATAATGAAAGGCGTGGTTAGAAATGTCGCAAGCGTGATAGATATCCCATTCACCGTAGGAGGAGGAATCAAAAAGCTTGAAGACGCCCGGGACATTTTGCTCTCTGGCGCAGACAAGGTTTCTATCAATACTGCCGCAGTCAAGAACCCAGAACTGATAACAAGGTTAATGGAAATTTTTGGCAAGCAGTGTGTGGTAGTTGCAATTGACGCAAAAAGAAACTACGAAGTGGGCAAAGGAAAGACGATATTCAAGGACAGGGATGGCAAAAAGTATTGGTTTGAAGTCAGGATATACGGAGGCAAGGAAGGAACGGGCATTGATGCAATAAAGTGGGCAAAGGAAGTCGAATCGCGCGGAGCTGGTGAACTCCTGCTTACGAGCATTGACGCCGATGGCACAGAGAACGGTTACGACATTGAATTGACAAAAGCTATCTGCAAGTCTGTCAGAGTGCCAGTGATTGCGTCGGGCGGCTGTGGAAAGGCAAGCCACATGCTTGACGTGTTTGAAAAAGCTGACGTTGATGCGGCGCTTGCAGCTTCGATATTTCACTATGAGAAATCGACTGTCGATAAAGTGAAAAAATATCTTAAACGAAGTGGCATTCGGATCAGGTTATAACCTTCGGTGGTAGTATCACAGATATGGAAATGTTTGGCACTGGCAACAAACCACAGTTTGAAAGCCACCTTGAGAGGCTAGAAGAGCCTGCAAGGACAATATTGATCGATCTAAGAAAGTTTGTGTTGGCGCTTGGCAGCAGCGTAATTGAAGAGGTGAGGCCGCATAGAGTAGTATATGCCAAGACTATGAATTTCAGGACATTTCTTGATGTCGAGCCGACAGGCGATTCGCTTGTGCTATCGATCAGGTCAGGTAGAAGCGCACCACCTGTAGCCGCCACTATCAGAACAGCTCAAGATGCTGAAAGCATAAAGAAGCAAATAGCAGAAGCGTACACCAAGATTCAATAGTTGACGCTAAAGTCTGCAAACTCGCCGGTGTATTTTTCAAACTTTACGTCAACGTCATCAACCTGTGCTTTTGGTGGTCCGACGTGGCACCATTCGATAACTTCGTTGACGGTCATCTCGTCACCTTCAAAAATTGCTTCTACGCGCCCGTCATCTAGATTGCGTACCCAGCCGGCGACTCCATGCCGCGTCGCAACTTGCTTTGTATTCTGCCTAAAATATACGCCCTGAACCCTGCCAGTGATAAAGACGTGCGCGCGGATCTTTTTCTTGCTCTCCATCCTTGCATCCACTAATTATGGTTCTGAGTTAAGAAAATGTTCCCGCTTTTTTGCGGGACGGTCATGGCTAAGCTATGTCTCCGCCTTCTTCGATGAAGAGGTCCTCATATGAGGTTCCCTTTCTGACAAGCCTGAACTTGCCGTCGCTGTCCTTCATCACTATAGGAGGCTTTGTCTGGCAGTGGAATGGCATGTTGAACACGACAGAGTATGCGCCCACATTGTAGAACGAGACGTATCTGCCAACATCTGACTCGGTCAGATCCGATACCTTTGAGAGCGGGAAGACATCGTAGGTATCGCAGAGCCTTCCTGCAAGATGCGTGTTCTTTGGAGTCGAAAGCGCAGTCGTCCGGTCCTTGCCGTCAACTACTGGCACTACTTCTTGCGGGTATTCTTGCTTGAGTAACGCAGCGTCAAGCAGTATGTGATAGCCTGCGTCTACGATCACTATCTTGTGTTCGTTGTACTCCTTTGTGTTTACTATTCTTGAGACAAGCATTGACGACTCTGCCACCAGATAGCGGCCACTCTCAATCATGAGATTAAAGGTGCCGTGTGTCTCTGCCAGTTGGTTAAGCCTGCCGACATGGTTCTCAGCCATCTGGGCGGGTGTTGGCACTGGGTCATTGTAGAATACTGGCGTCCCGCCTCCGATGTCAAAGGTATTTACCTGAAACGCCGGGTTTTCCTTCTTCATCTTTGTCATGAACGCGTCCATCTTGTCAAGCGCGTGTGTATAGCAGGAAAAGTCGGTGATCTGCGATCCGAGGTGGAAGTGGAATCCTTCAAACTTCAATAGATCACTTGCCATGATGTATTTTACCATCTTTGTCGCGCTGTCGATTGTTCCGCCGTTAAATGGCACTCCAAATTTGCCGTTTCTGTATGACGCGCGAACCTCAGCTTTTACGCCTACCTCTGGGTTTACGCGGATCATTGTCAGCGGTCTTTTACCTGTCTTGCTTGCAGCCTTCGCTAGGTTTTCCATCCCATTGAAAGAACTGACGACAATCCTTGAGACTCCGCTTTTTAGCACTTCAAGGTACTCTTCTGACTCTTCTGTCACGCTTGTGTAAATGATGTTCTCCGGGTCTGCCTTGCACTGCTTCAC
>JAJPHX010000077.1 GCA_021325075.1 Nitrososphaeraceae archaeon
ATCGAGTCTATCTCCATCACGTTTACAAAGTTGGTATTGTATTCCTTTGCCTTGTCATCAACGTGCTTCCACATCGACACCTTTAGCTCTCTTATCTTCTTCAATGCATCAGTCAGCCCTTGCTCGTTTCTGAAAACATAGGCCTTGTCGTCCATAGTATCAGTCATCTGCTTCCTCACTTCGTATGGGTTCACGTCGCCCCTGCCCCGGAATAGGCCGTCATAGATTCGCTTTTCCTCTTCAATCACCTGCTGCTCTTGGATTGATGATTGGTCTTTGTGCGCCAGCGCATACTTTGCCGCAAGCTCGCCGGTTATCCTTCCCCATACGATGCACTCTGAAGTCGAGTTGGCGCCAAGCCTGTTCGCACCATGAGTGCTGTTGCATGCTGCCTCACCGGCTGTCCAGAGACCTGCCAGCTCCGTCGCGCCGTCAATGTTTGCGTGGATGCCCCCCATCATGTAATGGCAGACGGGCCTTACCTCGATAGGCTCGTCGATGATATCGACGCCGGAGAACTTGATCCCAATTTCCCTGATGCCTGCCAGCACTTCTTTAATGCGCTCGGCCCCAAGGTGCGTCAGGTCCAGCTTCAGGCAGTCAGCCCCTGTCTCGTGCTTGAACCCTTTCCCCTCTTGGATCTCCCTTATCATCGAGCGGGAGACGACATCCCTTGGCGCGAGCTCGAGTTTGCCTGGTGCATATTTCTGCATAAATCGCTCGCCCTTGTTGTTGACGAGGTATCCGCCTTCGCCCCTTGCCCCTTCAGTTATTAGGATGCCTGATGGCAGGACGCCTGTTGGGTGGAACTGTACAAACTCCATGTCCTTGAGCGCGAGCCCGGCGCGAAATGCCATGTCAAGCCCGTCAGGAGTGGAGGAAAACGCATAAGTCGAGAAGCTGTAGATCCTGCCGGCGCCGCCGGTGCAAATGATTCCTGCCGGCGCCTTGAATATCGTAAAGTTGCCAGTCTTCATTTCAATGGCAGTAATGCCCTGAAACCTGCCGCTGTCCTGCAGTATCGAGGTGCAGAACCACTCGTTGTAAAAGTGAATGTTGTCATACTTTTGGCAGGTATCGTAGAGCGTCTGCATCTCGTAAAAGCCCACCTTGTCCTGCGCGAATGTGGCCCGGGGGAATGAGTAGCCGCCAAACTTGCGTTGCGCTATCCTTCCATCCTTGCGCCTTGACCAGGGCATCCCCCAGTGATCTAGCTGGTAAATCTCATATGGCATGTTCTTTACCAAGAGCTCCGCGACATCCTGATCTGCAAGAAAGTCGCTTCCCTTGACTGTGTCGTAGATGTGCGACTCTTGGTTATCGCCCTCTTCCTCATAGAGGACAGCTGCTGTTCCACCTTCCGCTGAAACCGAGTGGGAGCGCATCACCTGCACCTTTGAAATGACTGCGATGTCCACTTTTTTGTCGATAGAAGCCGCAGATATGGCCGCGCGGAGGCCGGCAAGGCCGGAGCCAATTATCAAGACATCGTGAGAAATAGTGTCAGCCAATTACCCGCATCCCTCTGTTTCAGGTGGGCAATTTATTCTCATAAATATCTTTCATGTAATATTTGGTAAAGTGATCTTATCTTTCCAACTATAGCGGCGTGGTGATTTTTAAACAAGCGTGTTTACCCTAAAACCTGTATTAAACACAACACCAAAAGGCTTATCTTGGTTAAAGGCTGGACAGGTACTGTAGCGATGGTATGCTCATAGGTACAATTGCAGGAATTATAATGCAGTCGTTCGGCCTTACCTACGCGTGGCTAAACGACTACCTTGTCAGCCCGTTCCTTGCTTTCACTAGGGGATTTGAATTTGCCATAATATTCATTGCTGCGGCTTTATTTTTCGCAATGAGTGTCTTTGTGCTCCTGAAGCAGGCAAAGAAGCTACCAAAATCGTACGTTGTTGAGATAGTTGACGTGTATGGCGAAAAGGTCTCCGTTGACGGGGTCAGGCAGGTCTTTTCCACGCACGAGGCTGCCGAAAGCTATGCCAGAGTATACCGCAACAGCTTTCCGCAATACAAGTTCAGGGTTGTCGGCATTCCACCGGGCGTTGCCGCCAAGGCAAGCAAAAGTTAATAGCCGCTTGGATGTGCGGCATCCAAATGGTCGACCTGTCGCAGTATATTGCAAGCGCTTCAAAGGTCTTTCTAGCGCCAAACACTTCTGATCAGGAGCTTGTTGACAGGGCAAAGAAAAAGCTTGCAGAAAACGGCATATCAGAAGATAAGGTCCAGATAAACTATGACACTCAGTTATTGAACACTGGCGACCTGTACATTAGCTACGACCCGCCTGATCTCGTAGTTAGAGTAGTGTATGAGAAAAAACCAAGCGGAATAGTCAAGATGAAGAGCGCGGCAATGATCAAGCTCTGAGCATTTCTTTCAGCTTTTCTGTCAGGCTGTTTATTGGATAGTTGCTTTCAGTTCCATCTTTCATTGACTTGACAGTGACTTGATTGGAAGCAAGCTCGCTTGTTGCAACTAGTACTGTAAATGCCGCGCCTTTCATTGACGCATCGTCAAGCTGCTTTCTCAGCGTCCTACCAAGTATGTCATAGTCTGCCATAACGCCTGCATTGCGAAGAGCGGAAGTGAGCTCTAGCGCCCTTCCACTTACATCGTCAGAAGCATACGCCACATACACCAGTGGTTTGCTTTCCTGCTTCAATATGCCGTGTCTTTGCAAAGCCATCACGATGCGCTCGACTCCACCGGCGACACCTGTTGCTCCAATGTCTTTTCTTCCAAATGCCTCCGTAAGCCTGTCGTACCTTCCGCCGCCGACAAGTGCCCCTGCATCAGCCGATGGGTCAAACGCCTCAAAGACAATGCCAGAGTAATAGTCCAGGCCACGCACAATTCCAAGGTTGACTCGCGCGCCTTCCACCTTCCTTGACCTGAGAGAATCCATCATGCTGGCAAATTTCTGCCAGCTTTCAAGCCCCTTGACGTCTGCCTTGGCCGCGACTTCGTCAACACTTCCTTTCACCATGGATAGTTCTATCAGCGCCTGCAATTTCTCTGACTCTATCCTGTCCTTGTATTCGGAAAGTACCCCCTGCGCGCCTTTTTTAGGCACCTTGTCAACTGCGCGGAACATTTCAAGCATCGCCTCTTCGCTTGAAATGCCAAGCTTTGTCTTGATGAATTGCTCTACAAGCTGTCTGTCATTGACATCTATTGTCACTGGCAGGCCAAGCTTTTTGAAAAACATGGACACAAATTCGATGACCTCCGCGTCGGACTCCTGACTGAATGGCCCATATACTTCAACATCCCACTGGTGGAAATAACGATACCTACCGGCCTGCGGCTCGTCGTAGCGCCAAACGCCGGCAAACGCCGCTATTTTGGCAGGCATCTTCAAGTCGCGCCTTGCCGTGACATGGCGCGTCAGGCCAATAGTAAGGTCAAAGCGCAAGGCAACGTCCCTATCACCCTTGTCCTTGAAAGAATAAATCTCGCTTGAAATTGAAGCACCGCTTTTTGCTTCAAGCGTGGCAAGCATTTCAAGGGGAGAGGGCTCCATCAGCTTGAAATTGAAGAGCCGGGCAGTCTCAAAGAACTTGTCCCTGACATA
>JAJPHX010000024.1 GCA_021325075.1 Nitrososphaeraceae archaeon
GCGTCGTAGGGCGGGACATAGCCTTCAAGCATCCTTGAAGCGCAAGTGGTCTTGATGCCCTGCACGCAGATGTTATCCTTGACGCCTATCGCAACGCCGGCAAGTGACCCCGCGTTCTCGCCGTCCCTGATTTTCTTGTCTAATATTCGCGCCTGATCAAGAGCCTCTTTGTTTACTGTTACAAACGCGTTTACTTTTGGTTCTACCTTTTCTATCCTTTCAAGCAGCTGGTGGATGTATTCCTCTGCCGAAAATTTCCTGCTTTTGATGCCGCTTGCAACGCTGCCGGCGTCAAGCGTGTATAGAGCCAACTTTCAAACCATCCTCGGCCCCTTCACAAAGCCGTCCTTTCTGTATTTTGTGCCTAGCGCGTCTCCTTCAAACTTGGCCGGCTCGTCAGGGCGCAGGTCTGAAAATTTTTTCTTGGCGACAATCGGCTCTATCTCTTTAAGCGGTATAGTGTCAAGCGTGTCAAGGTACTTTATTATCTCCTCGATCTGCGAGGTGTAGCGCTCTATTTCAGAGTCTGACAGCTCGATTCTGGCAAGCCAGCCAAGATGCCTTATCTGCTCTGTGGTGACCATTATGGAGCCAGCCTGTCAATGTCCCTTGGATACAGCGTGGCGTCGCGGATGTTCTCGACCTTGGTGAGCGCCATCATGAGCCTCTCAAGCCCGAGGCCAAAGCCTGCGTGTGGCGGTACGCCGTAGTCAAACACCCTGAGGTGGTAGTCAAAAGCCGCCGGCTTTAAGCCCTGCTTTGTCATGCGCTCCACCAGCTGGTCCTTGCGGTTTATCCTAGTACTTCCAGACGACATCTCCAATGAACCGAACATCAGGTCAAACGACTCGCACACCCGGCCGTTGTCGGCTGCTCCCGGCTTTACGTAGAACGGCTTGGTTGACGTTGGCCAGTCGATGATAAAGTAAAATCCGCCCAGCCTCTCATCCTGAAGGCTTTTCATGACCTGTGGCGAAATGTCGTCTCCCCACTGGATGCGCTCGCCTGCCTCCTGCAATTTGTCAATGAGATCAGAGTAAGTGTACTTTGGAAACGGAAGGCTGACGGCCGGTAACTGCAATTCAAGATATTTCAAGTCGTCCTGGTTCCTCTCTTTTATCGTGTCAACAATATTGACTATCATTCGTTCAAGGAGCGCCATCACGTCATTGTAGTCAGAAAACGCCCGCTCGACATCGATAGAGATCGCCTCTGACAAGTGGCGGTTTGTGCGCGAAGGCTCGGCGCGGAATATCGGCCCTATTTCAAACACGCTTTCAAACGCCATCGTCAGCTGCTCTTTGTACAACTGCGGGCTCTGTGCAAGGTACGCTTCTCTGTCGTAGTAGAATATCGGGAACAGCGCGGCGCCGCCCTCTGTAGCTGTCGCTATCATTTTTGGCGTATTCACTTCGATGAATTTCTGCCTTGCAAGGAATTCGCGGACAGAGTTGAGCACAGTCTGGCGTATCCGAAATATCGATCCAAGGTAGTTACGCCTGAGGTCCACCGCGCGAAGGTCGAGCCTCGTATCGATCCCGACAGGGGATGTCTTGCCTTGCACAAGGAATGGCGCGGCCTTTTTAGCTACCGAAAATGCTTTCAATTCCACAGGCACGATCTCTGCCCCGTTTGGCGCTTTTTCCTGGGGCCTGACCTTGCCCCTGACTCCGATAGAGCTGTGCTCCTTGACCTCCTTTGCCATCTGGAAAAGTGAGTCGCTGCATTCACCTTTTTTTGCGGTGATTTGCAGCTCGCCGTGCATGTCCTTCAGTATGATAAACTGGATGTTACCGTGGTCCCTGACGCTTGCGACCCAGCCCATGACAACGACTTCGTTATCTCCGATGGAGGGGCTGATCTCTGAGGAGTAATGAGTCCTCCTCCAGTGTCCAAGGTCTTGTTCCTCCAACAGCTCGCCCAATTGCAAGTAGTGCTCGAAGAGGTTAATTTAACCTTACCAGACCGCTAGAGTTGCTCTGTAATGCCTACGTACTTTCTGACAATCCTAATTAGCTCTGCTTTTGTAAACGGCTTTGTGATCAAGTCGCAAACCGCAGTTGACGGAAAGATTAGCGAAAACTCGGCTTTGTGGATCTCAAATGCTGTCATCATCACGAGCGCAACGTCCGGACACACCTCCTTCATGCGCCTTGCAAGCTCAAACCCGCTCATTCCCGGCATCCTTATGTCTGAAATGACAAGGGCGTGCCTGTCAGAGTTCTTGCTCAACTCCTGCACAGCAACGCGCGGGTCGGTATAGCCCTTTACTAGGTATCCTTCGGATTCTAGCGCATCTTTGACAGCATTGACAATGTCAGGTTCGTCGTCAACAATCATTATTGCCTTTTTTGGAGCTGTCATTACATATTTAGCAAGAATGAGGAACAGTGCGTGGAATTTAAGACTTGTGGTGATTTTTACTGCATACAGCCTGTTTCAGCGCAGTATTTCAGCCGCGATTCTGTCTATTATCTCATTTGCAATTTCTTTTCTGGCTATTCCAGTCACAAAGTGTGGCTTGCCGCCGCCCCTGCCGTCTGCGGCAAACTGCCTGAATATCTTGTTAAAGTCAATCCCTGCCATCTTTTCATTCCTTGCAAGCACCACGTTTGCCGTTTCGCCGCCAACATTGGCAAGCAATACTACTGTGTTTTCATCTGCAATCTTTGCGCCGGCAAATTCCTGCA
>JAJPHX010000191.1 GCA_021325075.1 Nitrososphaeraceae archaeon
GATCTTTCTTCACAGCGATCAATCAGACAGCTAGCAAAGCAATATTCTAATGGCCATGAGAAGCTCGACGTGCTGGTCAATAATGCAGGGATATTTGCTTCGAAACGCACAGTCACAGAAGATGGAATAGAACTGACATTTGCTGTTAACCATCTTGCGCCTTTTCTTTTGACTAATTTGATGCTTGACCAAATTATTGCAGGCAAACCTTCAAGAATCATTACCACTAGCTCTGTCGCACATAGAGGGGCCAAAATTGACTTTGCCCATCTTCAGTTTGAAGACAAGCCTTACCGTGGCATTGCAGCATATTCACAATCCAAACTCGCCAACATTCTTTTTACGAAGGAACTTGCACGTAGACTCGAAGGCAGTGGCGTAACGGCAAACTGCTTTCATCCCGGTGCGGTACGAACAAATCTTGTTGGAGGAGACAGCAGCCCATGGTATTACAAACTGGTGTGGAAGCTTGGGTCACCCTTCTTTTTGAGTCCGGCCAAAGGAGCTGATACAGCCATCTATTTGGCGTCAGAACCCGGGCTTGAGAAGACAGGGAGATATTTTGTGAAAAGGAGACAGGTTCAAAATTCTCCACAAGGAGATGACATGCAGGTTGCCAAGAGACTTTGGGATATTAGCGTAAAATTGACCGGTTTGAAGGAAAATGACAGTAATTAAAGAGAAAAATTGAGCGATCTTTGGTAGAACTTTAAACCGAAAGTCAATGAAACAACTGGGCCGACTACAATATTACTCAAATAGCATTCTCTGTTAGCATTCGAGATCAACTCATGGCCAGACCCTGAAGGTCGTAAGGTGGGTTTTCGTCATATTCCCCATATAGTATATCTGCGAAGCAGCGCGGACAAAAGTCTCCATCTTCAATCAGTCCTTGTTCAAACATTCTTTTTGTCAGCTCAAAATCATCGGAGCAAATTATACAACAAGGCATCCCATTCATTTGTAATTATTCTCCCTTATGAAGTTGGAGAGTTCATCTTCTAATACTATGTATTTTGTGCGTTAGCTATCCTCTATTGCTCGTAACAGCCCCAAGTTAAATTATGCCGAATAGAACCTTCAGCAGGATTATCAACACAATAATTCCTAATACAATCCATACAAGTGTCCAAATCATACCGGCTCACTGCGCGTCCACAAAGATAACGACTTTGTATCATTCTTACAAAGTCTAGGATTGCTAATTTCGAGAAGAAGGATTTTCTACAATCACTATAAGCCTTGTTATCGACGCTGAATAGCACCATGACAGAAGAAAGAGAATACAAAGAAAAGGTAAAGACCGAAGACGATGGCAGCTACAAGGTCGAGAGTGAAGCAAAAGATGAATTCGGCAACAAGGTAAAGGAAAAGCACGAAGTAAAGATTGACTAGACGTAATCTTTCTTTTTTTGCAGTCTTATCGGTCTTGAATTGAGGAAATTCTTGGCGACGCCAAACAACCTTGATTTTTCAATATGGCATTCTACGGAGTGATCGAATCCCATCTTACCAAGCGCCTCCGATATATGCCTAGAAATATGCTTTAATTCCTCGCGTGTCAGCTTCTTTTCCTTGATATCAATCGTGATCTTGTAAGGCACGACCTCCGAACCTTTGCAAACCATCACATTTAAAGAAAGTGGAATATGCTTACACTTTTTGAGCAATTGACGTTCGATTATGACTTGATTCTTGCGGATATTCAAGAGCGATTTACGTTGGCGGGACGAAGCAGTGAGGTCGATAAAGCCGACGATAGAAGGTCGGCATGGTTACTACGCGGTAAAAGGCAGAGGGCAGCTCCGGAATCTATTAAAATTAACCCTCGTTATTTTCCGAAATAATCCGTCATGGTTTTAGAAGTGATTACACCGTTACCTTTACAGCTCTTGCATGTCACGGTATTGGAGCCGACTATAATACTGCCGGTACCATTGCAATTTTGACATTTCTCTGTAGCCAAGAATTACCTCTGAAAAGAAATGGGCTATTTGAATTTCACCATACAAAAAGACCCTACTCGCCGGGAAAGAAATATCCGAAACGATTCCCAGCTTTCGAGCTAATTGAGGTGATCAGGATGTCAGGGCATTTGCTGCTTTGTTTATCGTGCGTGTCACTGTCTTTGCAGCTTTTCTCACTGCCCTATTTCTTGCAGCTTTGCGAGCGCCTTTCTTGCCTGCTTTCACTCTTTTTCTTGATTTACGCTTTGTAACCACGATACTTGATTTGCACAAATGGGTATTCAACAAAATGCTAGAATTAGCTAGAACAAATTTTTCTCAAGCCCTGCTTGTCGTAATCTACCCTCTGATATTCTATTGAGAAGACGTGAGGTTCACCTGGGGCACAGTTGTTTTCGCCTGAGCTGTTGCCTCATATGCAGGATAAGGCTGTAGCCCCCATGGCTTGGCACCCAAGAAGCCATTTTCGTTAAAGACGTTGTTTGGGAAAGTCCTGAGGTTTGTGTTAAAATCCCTTACTCCATCATTGTAATAGGTTCTAGCGACCGCTATTCTATTTTCTGTTCCAGCAAGTTCGTCCATCAGTTGGGTCACTACGGCGTCAGACTTTAGATTTGGATAGGCCTCGTAAGTCAATATGATTTTACTTAAAGCCTGCTCTATCTGATTGCTCAATTGCACCTTGCTAGCCGGATCTTGTGTGGCTTGCCACTGAGAGCGTAACTTGGTAACATTTTCAAGCACACTTCTTTCAAACTGCATATACCCCTTCACGGAATTAACAAGGTTAGGGATCAGGTCATACCTTCGTTGAAGTTGCGCGTCGACATCCGCAGCTAATTTCTTTATGTTCTCGTCTTTAGATTGTGCTGCATTAAATCCAGAGAAATACATGCTGTAAAGCGCACCAATTATTATTGCAATTATTGCCACTCCAGCAGCGGCAGCAATGACGACGAGCTTTTTCGCCATGAATCAATTGTGATTTGAATAATCACTTCAATATTACTTTAATGCCAGTGCTATCTGCCTGCACCTCCTCCGCCAGAGCCTCCGCCGCCCCCGCCTCCTCCACTACCGCCACCACCAAATCCTCCTCCGCCTCCCCAGCCACCGCCGTAACCCCCGTAATATCTCCCGCCTCGCCTGCCTCTTGCGGCAATCGCGATAACAGCGATCACTATGAATATTATGATAGGTACCCAGATAGAATAGTCGCCAAAAGGATCAGAAGGCTGCTGGTCCACCGACTGTCCTGCGTTGTTTTCTCCATCAACATAGCCAATTCTGCCTGCAAGGGCAACTACAGTATTGTAAAATGCAGAATCAAATACTTGAGTGTCTCCTGTATCTTCGTATTGCTTGCGGGCGGGTACAAGGTATGAATCAAGGATTCTTCCGGCCGCACCATCGGTGATTTCTCCTTCGAGACCTCTGCCCACTTCAATTCGCATGGAGCCCCCAGCACCATCGGGCTGCAGTGAAAATAAAATGAGCACGCCATTGTCTTTACCTTTCTTGCCTATTCCTGTTATTCCATCCAGAGAAACTTCATTAAAGATATAGTTAGCAAGCATGTCTCTATCTTGAATTTCTTGCCCATCCTTCTTTATGCCGTGTCCAGCAAAGCTTGGGATGGTGTAGATAACGATCTCTGCAGTGGTATTGTCGTCTACACTTCTGACATAGTTGTCAATTAATGATTCGTACTCGTCGCTTATTATGCCTGCATAATCGTATATGTAAGCCGGACGGGAACCTGTCTGGGAATAAGAAGGCTGAGCACAGGAGGAACAAACAAGACTCAATGCAATTGCGACAAATATCGCGGCAAAGAATGGCCTGTGCATCTATTTCAATATCAAAAGCGGTGGCGTGCTAATAGGTTTCCGCTCAAGATAGTCCTTGATCCGCTTATCTACAAATCTGCAGTGATGTGAGCAAGGTGCCAGACAAGATTTGAAATAGCGGCTGCAAGGACCAGCTAACGCGAATACCTTTAGAAAGATGATAGACATGAAAGAAGCTGTTTGAGGGGATGAAGCAAGTCGCGCTCGATAGATTAGAGGTTATCTCAAAGCCTCAAGTTCCTCTAAGGGAACAAGGTAATTAGCAGCACAGTTTTCTGAGCAGAATGTCGGGGCCAAACCGGGCATTGATTCTCTTCCAAGAGAAGAGAAAAAATATACCTTGGTTTCTTTGCCGCAGTAGGCGCAGCATAGGTTGATTCTGACAAGGAAAGGCGAATGATAACTGGGATTCAATTTAGATTTCAAAATTATTCTATCAAGCCAGTATTAATAAGACACTCTATGTAGTAAAGGAATACTGCTGATTGCGATGCTCGTGCAGCCTAATTGATGACGTTAAGTAACGATCAACTGGCATGATAACCTTGGAGTATCATGATTTATTCTCCTACTGCCGAATAACATGATGAGTTTTTCTGGTAGACGTTCTCACTAACCGGTCAATATCTCGTAACCACTCCCTTCCCATTCAAGTTCAACAGCAGTGTATGCGAAATAGGATGTACGTTTTTCCTAACTACAGAGTTCTGGCGTACAGCAATGGTTCTGCTATGCCGTCGTGGTCTCCGCTAAAGTAACCATGGCCGTCGTTTAATGTTGTGTCACAGGCTGTTGTGAATGTCGAACCAGAGCTTGTTAAGGCTAGGAGCACTTCTGACGGCGAGGCAGTTGGGTGTGATGCTTTGTACAGGCCTGCCGCGCCTGTTACATGCGGCGCGGCCATGCTAGTTCCACTCAACGTAGAATAGGAGCCATCTTTGTACGTAGAGTATATGTTGACGCCTGGTGCAGCCAGTTCAACGGTGGGGCCGTAGTTGCTAAACGCGGCAAAGGTATCATCAGCACCGTAGCTAGTTGAAGGCCCCAAACCGCCGCATCTTCCGTCGCTATCAGCAATAGCAGATACGGTTATTACATCGGGGTTGTTGGCTGGTGAAAAAGAGCTTGCGTCTTCTGCATTGTTGCCTGCTGCCACGGCGTATGTCACGCCGGCTGCCACTGAATTAGTTATGGCAGCATCAAGAGAGACTGAGGTGCATTTGCATCCAAGGCTCATGTTAGCCACTTCAATTTGTGCAGCATTCTGAGTCACGTAATCAATCCCTGCGATTATAGAGGATATCGAGCCGGATCCGGTTCTATCCAATACCTTTACAGCCCACAGTCTGGCTCCGGGGGCTACTCCCACAACTCCGTTGGAATCATCTTTGGCTGCCGCAATACCAGCCACATGGGTGCCATGTCCGTTGTCGTCGTTGGCCGTCCTTGTACCTCTAATGAACGTCTTTTGCTTGTATACATTTAGGTCAGGGTGCTTGAGATCGATGCCGGTATCGATTATCGCAATATCTACGTTGACAGTCCCAGAACCGTCGCCAGATACGGTGGAGCTCATGTCAGCATCTATTCTGTTGATGCCTGTCGGTGTTGTCTGGCCAAATGTCTCAACTACTTGATCTTGTTCTACATAGTTAACATTTGGATTATTCTTGATTGCCTCCAATGCCTGTGCACTTGCCCTTACGGCAAATCCCTTTATCGCGTATTGATAGACATAGAGAACCTCTGCACCCCTTTCCCTTGCTTGAGTTGCAACTTCATTGGGCGTATCTCTGGCGTCGTGCTTTAGTACGACGATATACTGGCTTGGAATCTTTTCACCAGCAGGAGCTGCTTTAAGACTAGCCTGAGCTGCGGGCGCGGCAAATGCCGGCATTGAAGCAGAAGTCGTTAGGGAAACCATTAGGACAAACAACGCAACGGTGACGAAGAACGAGGTCACATAATTGTAGGATCTCTTTTTCATTGTCGCATCATCACATACTGAATTATTATAGGCTATCATCAAGCTACTTTTACTATAGTTGCACAGGACAAAATGTTAGTTCTAAATGCTTTTTATCGACCTGTAACATTTTAATCAAATATGATGCATGGATTAAATCCATGGCATCAAGCGAATTGATTTTCTGTGAATTATGTGGACGGAAATTTCATACGATTGATGAACTGAGAACACGAAAAGCTAGAGAGAAATGAACAAGAGCTAAGAAATAAAGGCTTTGACGACGGATAGAGAAATGAGCAGGCGTCAAGAAAAATACAAATTCATCGAGCTTTGTTAGTAAGAAACTGGCGCAAGATTTCACTTATAATCGCCGGTTTTTCAGCAAACGGGGCGTGGCCCGCGTCTTCCACAAGGAATGTCTGCGAGCCTGATATCGCTTCAAAAATTTTGAAATACTTGATCGGGATCAGGTTATCCTTCATGCCCCAGATAATCATGGTAGGGATCTTGCTTTCGCCTATTTGCTTTAATTTGTCAGTACCAATCTGTGTGTAGACGCTGTTTTCAAATGCAGACTTGAAAGCGTGTTTTGCACCTGGCTGGTTTATTCGGTAGATAAATCCGTCAACCAGTACATCCGCTATCCTTATTGGGTCTGCTACCATCTGTTCAAACACTATTCTTACTGCTTGCTTGGTTGGGTTCATCGCAGCTTGGAGATATTGTCGTAGTAGAGGCGTTGGGCCATCCAGCATTCCGGACGAGTCTATCAATACGAGTTTGTTCACGAGATCGTGATAATCTGTTGTCAGCTGAGCAGCAATATAGCCGCCAAGGGAATGTCCAACTATACTAGCGCGGGTGATTCCGGCTTTGCGCATAAAGCCTGCAATAAATTTAGCAAATTCCTTGATTGTATAGTCAAGTTCTGATGGTTTGTCGCTAAGGCCAAAGCCTGGAAGGTCAGGCGCAACGGTATGTAAACCTGAAAGTGATAATGCGTCAGGGATATCGAGCCATCTATCGGCAGAAGAGCCTAGCCCATGTATGAATAGAACATTTTGAACCTCGGTGGTATTATTGCTGCGGGCGTTATCGAGAACATTATTTCCCGCCTCTAGATATCTTATTTTCAAGCCATCTAAGTTGAGAAATGCTTGTTTCAAAAGTGTGAAAATATATCATGTTTTTACTATTTATTGTTGTGTCGACACAATCATTACCGCGTGACAAGTTTTTTTGCAATCAAAAGTATAACCATAAGAAAAAGCCATACTTGTTTCTTGTTGAGGAGCCGTAGCTTCGCCATTTAGTATAGGACAACCAACTAGTTTTCATTCCCAATAGTATTTCTTTGACTCTTTTGAAAGCGGTTGTGCAAATGACATCTGATAGCCATCAGGCTCTCTTATATGGAAGAATCTTTCGCCCCATGGTGCGTCTACAGGCTTGGTCTCAAAAATTACAGCCTCAGAAATAGCCTTGTCATTTTTCATGTACCGATACAGGCTATCAACATCTTCGGTGTGAAATATTATCCGGCCAAAGTCTCGCTGCTTGGTAGGTATGTCATTTGTTAGCTCCAGATTAAAGTATGTTTTGCTGCCTTCAACTTCAAACGTGGTAAATGGGCCTGTTGCTCCGCCGTACTCCAGCTTGAAGCCGGGCAGCCTAGAGTAAAAGTTGCATGATTTTCCCATGTCCCTTATCTTTAGCGTAATGGCGGAGATACGATACACCTTCATGATACTATACCACTGTCAATAGGCTCTAGTTAAATTTGCGCGCGTGTCAGCCAGAATTTCATAGATGCAAAAGTCTGGCAGAAACCGTTTTTCGGTACCTGCTTGGGATGCTCAAGACAATTGAGAAATATACGCATTGTCAAATTGAACATGAGCGTCCTCTGTGTACAATCCTATTGCGCCCGGCTCAGACAGCGTATTTGACATCGTGTTATCGGTGTAGTCCACTACTTTGATGCTATTAACATAGACTTGAATGTGGTTGCCTTGCATCTTTATTGTCCAGTTAGACCACTTGTCGAGCTGTAATTTTGGCGAACCGGCCGTGTACAAAAAGACCTGTTCTTCCGCCTGCCTGTCGTTGTCTTTCTTTCCAAGTTCTATTCCGTTTGGCTTTAAAATAAAGTAGTAATGATGGTACGAGTCAACGTACCTCCACATGACCCATGCCGCCTCCCACGCGTTTGGGGCGCTGTTTTGCCTTAGCTGCTGTTTTGTTCTAACCTTTAGGTTAATCTCCAGGTCTTGCCACTTCTTTGTAGTTAGCGTCAGAGAGGAATGTGTTTCTTGGGGCGACGTGGAGGTCTTTGGTTTTGCAAAAAATACCTCGTTGCCAGTTGAAAGAATAGACACTACGCCGGCTTTGCCAAATCCTGTCCAAGCTTGGAACCATTTGCCGTTTGGAGAAGTCTGCCCATCTAAAAGATTGTAAGTATTTCCCTCAAAGTTGTCATACAGGGTTCTTGATGATACCGCCATGACAGGTGCAGCATTACTGGTACACGCTGACATAAGAGTAACGGTCAGGGCAATCAGCACAAGTGACTTCAAAAACGAATGAAGAGGTTTTGGCATTTCTTTCTCCTACCACTGATTACTCCGGACGGGCACCAAAACTTCTTATTGCATGAAACATTTTGCTGTCAGATCATGCCTTAGGTATATGGGAATGATGGAGCATTAATCCGAAGATAGTGTACTTCTTTTTAACAGCACCTTGCCCTTTGCGGTTTATCTTAAATAGAAAAAACTTTCTTGGCTGGCTCTTCTTTCGAGATCAATAATGCAGAAACCAGATCATTTAGACGAGTCATGCTAATTGGCTTGTTGATTAGCGCGTCTATTCTTAGCGAGGGTATTACTTTGTCAAACTCTTCCTTTTTCACTTCATACGCCGTTACAAGCATGATCCTGACTTTGCTGTCGATAGCATTCACTTTTCTAGCAAAGTCAAAGCCGCTCATGCCCGCCATCCGGATGTCGGAAATAACCAAATCGTATGCCTTTGGTCGAGAAGCAGCGCCACCAAGTGTTGCCAAAGCAACAGCTTCAAAGTGAGATAATGCTTCAATGGGATCATTAAAAGCGTCCACTGCAAACCCCGCTGACTTTAACCCAACAGACATGATTGACGTGATATCAGGTTCGTCATCAAGCAAAAGAATGGTGGCCTGCATCTCTGGCAATGTCTGGCCGTTGCGTGACAGCAATTAAGCAAGTCATTGACTGCAGACTGATATTAATTATTGCCCTCAACAATTGCCGTTAAAGTCACTCTTGTCTATACCTTGCGTCTTGGCCGCGCCGCGACCACTATTCTTTGCCCTGATAATTCCTTTTGTTTTGCGGCGTTTCTTGATCGAAGTTTGGCCTTGTACTTCAAATTCCTTGGCTTTGTCCTCAAGCGATAGCCGCAGCATGGGCACCAAAGCCCTTCCCAGCTGATAAATATCTCGCAAATCTGGCAGCGCCTCTGACCGCTGGCATACCTTCCTTCGCCTACCGGCTTCATTGCTTTATGACGGACACAAATGCCCTTGCATGTCATGATAAAATACTCCTGCTTCTCCATTGCTGCCTAGCTATATAACAATTTTAATAGATATTTCATTAGAGCAACAGACTAGTAAAGACTTACAGTCAACAATGGCTATCAACTTGTTGTCTTTAGTGCATTATTTCTCATAGGGACCCGATTCGCGCCGATTCTGCGATAGTTAGAGCCGGTGTACTCGGGACTCTCTCGCTCCCTTACCATAGCGCGCAGGTTTCGTACGCAAACCTCTCTTGCAGCATGGACACCGGTAATTTGCCAAGCCGAGAAAAACTGCGCGTTCACACATGATGCATACCTTCATGCCTGTAGAATAGTCTATCCGCTTTGATGATAAATAATTCGGGTGATCCTTGCAAAGACCCCTACAGGGCATCTTGGAGAAAACGGCTCAGAGCTCGCTTTAATGATCGTGTATGTAGTTTCCATAACACCCATTTGGTTGAACTGAGATTTTCAGTCAATGTACTTCTATCATTTGCGCGGTGACTGGAGAGAACTTTCTGCCAATCCAATCATATCGCTGCCGTTGTCTAGCCTTTTGCAAAAGAATTTCTGTTTTGAAAGTTTGCAGCAATTGACATGACTGCAGAGGCCCCGACATTGTTCTGGGCTTTCATACCATCTAGGCAGATTTAGCTATTCACTTAGAAGCAGTACGCGCTGGCTTACCATGTATGGTAGCCCTGACTAACTAGGTACGATATTCCTACTGGCTTTAAATAATATCGCCGCCATTATCAAGCTGTATGAGTCAAAGTCTATCAAAGATTGAAGTTGGAGTTGACAGCTTCGCAGCCACTTTTGATGATAATGCCACTGCCGCAGCAAATCCCTCTGAGCGCTTGCAGGGCTTGGTCAAATTAATAGAACGCGCCGATCGGGTCGGGCTTGATATATTTGGTATTGGCGAGCACCACAGGCGGGAGTTTCTTGATTCGGCGCCTGCCCTGATTTTGGCGGCAGCTGCCGCTAAAACTAGCCAGATTCGCCTAACGAGTGCTGTAACGGTGCTGAGTGCAGCCGATCCTGTCAGGGTATTTCAAGAATTTGCAACACTTGACCTTCTATCAAAGGGCAGGACAGAGATGGTTGTGGGCCGCGGCTCTTTTATTGAGGCATTTCCACTCTTTGGACTTTCACTGGAAGACTATGACTCGCTTTTTGCAGAAAAGCTTGATCTGCTTCTCAAGATTCGCGATAACGAGCATGTCCACTGGTCGGGACAATACCGGCCAGAATTGACAGGTCAGGGAGTCTACCCGCGGCCCGTACAGAATCCGCTTCCGATATGGCTCGGTGTTGGAGGAACCCCTGAATCATTCATTCGCGCAGGGTTTCTTGGGCTTCCACTGGCGGTGGCTGTCATTGGCGGCGAAACGCATCGATTCCGGCCACTTGTTGACCTCTACAGGCAAGCCTGGAAGTCAGCTGGACATCCCCTTGATAAATTAAAGGTGGGTTTGCACTCGCTTGGATATGTCGCAGATACTACTCGGCAGGCTGCTGACGAGTTTTACCCCGGCTACATGCGGTCAATGAACAGGATTGGCAGAGAGCGAGGATGGAGCCCAATAAGCCGTGCTGCGTTTGATGCCCAGATAGGTCCAAGAGGGGCACTGATAATCGGAGACCCTGACGAGGTAGTGGAAAAGATAATCAGACACAGCAAGGCACTTGGCGGAATATCCCGCGTTACTTTTCAGATGGATCCGGGGTCGCTATCGCAGGAAA
>JAJPHX010000125.1 GCA_021325075.1 Nitrososphaeraceae archaeon
CCTTCCTATGATCAGGTAAAGGAGCAGATGCTCAAGGAATATTCTAACAAGCATGGCGGCAAGCTGCCGTTCTGCATGGAAGCGCAAAAAACGCTGTAGCGCGAATAGAGAAATCTGTATCAGAGGCACACTCGACAATCCATTATTAGCTTAAGTGAACGTGAGTAGCGAATGCGTCACTCATCACTACTCGTCTCAATGGGCCTGGCGGCAATGCTTGTGCTGGCCATGCCAGTAGGATACAGTAATTTTGCAAATGCCCAGGCTGGTCCGTCTGTCAGCGACTCGCACCTTAAAGTGGAGCAGGTGTCGGCAGGGCTCACGCTGCCAACCACGATGGCATTTCTTGACCAGAACAGAATCCTTGTACTTGAAAAGGACAACGGCACCGTGAGGATGGTTGAAAATGGCAGGCTGCAGCCCCAGCCGCTGCTCGATGTCGCAGTCGCAAACGACAACGAAAGGGGGATGCTTGGAATAGCCGTCTCGAAGGAAAACGACACAACCACCTACGTGTTCCTGTACTTTACGCAATCCGGCGGAGGGGTTGACGGCGACGACAAGAATGGAGTGCAACCAGCAGGAAACCGCCTGTACAGGTACGAGCTGCAGGGCAGCCACCTAGTGAACCCAAAGTTGCTGCTCAACCTGCCGGCGCTGCCGGGACCGCGCTACAATGGCGGGCCTGTGACAGTGGGGCCTGACGGCTTTGTCTATGTAGTCATTGGCGACGTCGAAGGGCACAGGACCACCGCGCAGAACTTCCAGAACGCTTCTGCCGCAGACGGCACAAGCGGGATATTGAGAGTGGGCAAAAACGGCGAGATCCCTCCAAGCATAATCGGGGCAGGCACTTTTGGCAAATACTACTATGCCTACGGCATACGCAACAGCTTTGGCCTTGGCTTTGACCCGGCAACTGGCAAGCTATGGGATACGGAAAACGGCCCGGCGTATGGCGACGAAGTCAACCTTGTGGATCCCGGCTTTAACAGTGGGTGGAGGGACGTGCAGGGCATGGCCTCGCCGCAGAACCTCACAGGCCTTGTTCTGTATAACTCAAAGACCCACTACAGCAACCCTGAGTTTAGCTGGACAGAGCCCGTGGCGCCAACTGGGCTGGCATTTCTCAATTCAAGCAAGCTTGGAACACAGTACCAGAACAACATGTTTGTTGGCGACTTTAACAATGGCGCGCTGTACCACTTTGAGCTGAACGGGACTCGAACAGGATTCACGCTTTCAGGTAACCTGACAGACAAGGTGGCAAACACGCCTTCAGAAAACGCGGGCATTACTTTTGGCACTGGGTTTGGCGGGATAAGCGACGTCAAGACAGGGCCTGACGGCAACCTGTACGTACTGTCGCTCCTTGAAGGCGCGATATACAAGATATCTTCAGAGGGTAGTGCACCAACACCGGCGTCAAGCACGGCAGATCTGACAGTCAAATCGTCAGACCTCTCAGGTCACGCTATAACCGGCATGTTCACGGTGGTCAAGTCAAGCAACGGCACGATCCTACAGCAGGGGTACACGCCGCTGACATTCACCGGAGACAAGGGCTCAACCTACACGGTGACAGTGGCCGACTTCCAAAGCAGGACGTTTGACCACTGGGACAACAAGACTACCAGCAAGACAAGAACAATAACTCTCGACCACGACACCACTATCACTGCATACTACAACACCAATTCGACAACCGCCGGCACCCCAACAAACTCGCAGATTTCAGTGATAAACAGGCTCATCAACATCATCAACAACCACAATAGCTGCTTTGACGAAAAAGATGCTCACAAGATAGACAAGTCGATCGAGAAAATAGTGAAGGACATTTTCGGCAACAGCGAAAAAGTCGACGCCCAGCTGTCAAACCTACTAAGGCAGACGACAACTGTCAATAACTGCCTAGATGTCAACATTGGGCATGGCAATGGAGGACATAATGGCGGAGACTAGGAACCTAGCCTTTGCTGTATCATCTCTAGCGCGGCCTTCGGGTCCGCCCTCCCTTTTGTTGCCTGCATCACCTTGCCAAGCAAAAAGTTTGCAGCGTTTGGGTTGCGCTTTGCGTCTTGGACTGCAGCCTGTTCTGCCTGAAAGACAGAGTCAATGGCTTGCGACAGCGCGCCGGCATCGTCTATCTTGCCTGCGTGCGTCCTTTTAGCAACCTGCGAAGGCATCTCGCCTGTCTTTACAACCTGGCTCAGGATCTGCTTTGCAGTAGCCCTGTTCACCACACCCTGATCGACAATTTTTGCCAGATCAGCGATGTGCTCCGGCCCTATCTTCAAGCCTGCAAAGAGCGAGCGATCCTCTTTCTGCCGCTCGTCAACAAAACTCATCAGGTCGGTGACTATCCAGTTCGCTATCTCTTTTGGCGACTGGTAAGTCTTGACCGCTGACTCGAAAAAGTCTGCCATTTCTTTGTTGTCGATAAGCACCTGCGCGACGTGGGCGGAAAGACCGTAGTTTGAAATAAAGCGTTCCTTGCGCGCGTCAGGAAGCTCCGGCATCGACTGCCTTGCAAACAAGTTGAATTTTTCTCCAAGAACCACCGCCGGGATGTCCGGCTCTGGAAAATATCGGTAGTCCTGCTCCTCCTCCTTTGTCCTTGACTCCTTTGTCACCTTCCTTGCGTCGTCCCAGTGGCGCGTCTCCGACTTGACTTCGATGTCGCGTGAAACCATTGTCTTCTGCCTAGTGATCTCGTAGCGCAGTGCCTTTTCCACGTCTGCAAACGAGCTGACGTTTTTGATCTCGACCCTGTTGCCGCCGCCAACCGACACGTTGCCGTCGCAGCGAACCGAGCCTTCCAGCTTTGTGTCGCATATCCCAAGGTGCTCTATTATCGAAGTTATCTTGTCAAGGAACAGGCGCACATCTTTTGGGTCAGAGAAATCCGGCTCTGTCACTATCTCGACAAGCGGGACACCTGCCCTGTTGTAGTCGATGAGGGTATAGACACTTGTCTCCATGCTGCCGCTCTCGTACACGAGCCTGCCGGGGTCCTCCTCAAGCTGCACCCGCCTTATCCCGGCGCTCTTGCCATCGCCGTATTCCAGCCTGCCGTCAACTCCGATGCTTGTTATCCCGTAGGCGTTGTACTGGGTCAGCTGGAAGTTCTTTGGTAGATCGGGGTAAAAGTAGTTCTTGCGGTAAAATGCGATTTCTTCTGGGATCCTGCAGCCAAGGGCAAGCGAGATCATGCCTGCAAATTCGGCTGCCTTTTTGTTCAATAGCGGGAGTGTGCCTGGGAGGCCAGAGCACGTCGGGCACGTGTTTGCGTTTGGCTCCATCCCGCGGTAGTCACATCTACACGAGCAAAAGAGCTTGCTCTTTGCTCCAGTCAGCTGGCAGTGGATTTCAAGGCCGATTTTTGTTTCCATTACAGCTCGGGACTCCTCTGCACCTTGGCAGCGCTTTCAAATAGGTATGCTGCATCAAGCATCATCTGCTCCTGAAATTCGTCAGCCATTATCTGCAATCCCACTGGCAGGCCGCCGGCAAATCCTGCTGGAACAGACATTGCGGGCACCCCTGTCAGGTTCGCCACAACAGTATCAATGTCCACTAGGTACATCTTTAGTGGGTCATCGATCTTTTCGCCTATCTTGAACGGCAGTATTGGCATCGTTGGCCCTATCAGGACATCATGATGCTTGAATAGCGTCTTGAGCTCGTTTTTGAGGAGCGACCTGACCTGCTGCGCTTTCAGGTAATACTTGCCATAGTAACCGGACGACAGCACGTACGAGCCCACTATTATCCTCCTCTTGACTTCTTCGCCAAAGTTGCTGCGCACCTTGGAAAAGTAAGTGTTCCATTCGTAGCCCTCTGGCGTCATGTCAAAGCCGTAGCGGATGTTGTCATAGCGCGCCAAGTTGCTGCTTGCTTCAGCCATCGCTATCGTGTAGTAGGAGGCAAGCGCGTATTGCACGGAAGCAAGCGACACTTGCTCGACCTTGCACCCCTGCCCTGCAAGCGTGTCAACAGCATCATGGATTATTTTTGCCACCGCCGGATCCACGCCTTCGAGGAATTCTTTGACAAGGCCAACTCGTAGGCCCTTCCTCTCTGACAATGAATACGCGGGCCTTACATTCTCCGCAGTAGTATGATCGCGCTCGTCGGTGCCGGCGATGGCGTTTAGCACCGCAACTACATCAGCTACTGTCCTGCCCACCGGTCCTATCTGCTCCAGACTGTTTGCGTATGACACCAGCCCATACCTGCTTACTAGTCCGTACGTCGGCTTTAGTCCGACTGCCGAGCAAAAGCTAGCGGGGCATCTGACAGAGCCGCCGGTATC
>JAJPHX010000096.1 GCA_021325075.1 Nitrososphaeraceae archaeon
GAAGACTTGGACAAGCTGGTAAAGAAGGCGCTTGGGCTGCAAAAGCACCTAAAGATTCACAACAGCGATAGCAGGAACGTGCGCTCGCTAGAGCTTGTAGAGGCCAAGATACACAGGCTGTCAAAATACTACAAGCGCACCGGCAAGCTCCCGCAGAACTGGAAATATGCCGCTGTAATTGCCCAACTAGAGTAAGGTCTATGAGCAGATGAGCTACAGCAAGCTTGCTGAAGCCCTTAAACCTTTTTGCGAAAGATTAAGATCTGTAGTAGAAAATGGCAACGAGATTGCAGTCATTACGCACCTTGACGCCGACGGCATAACCTCTGGCAGCATAATGGGCTCGGCGCTTGCCCGAATGGGCGCAAAATACAGCGTCAGGGCAGTTTCTGACATGAACGCCAACCTTGTTGAAAAACTAAAGGCCGAAGGCCACGACTTTTACGTCATAACAGACCTTGGCGGCGGGTGGGCTTCGCACCTCAGAAAGGCTCTTGGCGACAAGTGGGTCGTAATAGATCATCACCAGATACCTGAAGAGGAGGTGCTTACAGACGATGCCGGCCAGATACTGAACGCCTGGAGGTACGGGATCGACGGCGGCAGGGAAGTGCCGGCAGGCGGCATGGCCTATATGGTGGCAAGCACGCTTGACAAAAAGAACCGCGACCTGTCTTGCATCGCTGTAATTTCTGCAGTAGCCGACAGGCAAGATCAGGGCGACAAAAAGTCGTTTGTGGGGCTCAACATAGAGATATTGAAGACTGCGCAGTCGCTTGGGCTTGTCAGTGTCGACCTTGACATCATGCTGACAGGCAGGGAGACAAGGCCGTTGCATGAGGCTCTTGCCTACACCTCGTTTCCTTACATCGACGGGCTGACCTGGAGTCGGGAGAACTGCCATACACTTCTAAAGAATGCAGGGATAAAGCTAAAGGACAACAACGGCAGGTGGCGTGTCCTTGCTGAATTTTCGCAGGAAGAAAAGAGCGCAATTCTGGACGCAATAGCCAAGTTTGTTGCGACTTCAAACAAAACTTCGACTAGAGTCATTGACGATCTTGTAGGCTATGTCTACACGCTGGCAGCTGAGGACAAGCGCAGCCAGCTGCGCGACGCCCGGGAATTTTCCACCATGCTCAATGCCTGCGGCAGGATAGGCAGGGCAGGAGTCGGCATTTCAATATGCATGGGCGACAGAAACAGCATGTTGAGCGCTGGCGAGGAAATAGTCGGGACATACAGGACGACTTTGAGAAATTACATTTCCACGATATTTGCAGACAAGTGGAGGCTTGTCGACGACGGCAAGAACGCTTTTGTCAATGGCGACGGGCTCTTGGCGGAGGACATGCTTGGTGCCATTTCCTCGCTACTCAGCGGCTCGCCCTCTCTTGCCGGCAGGCTGGTCTTTGTCAGGACGCTTACCAAGGACGGCACTTACAAGTTTTCTTCAAGGAAGTGCCTTGGATGTAACTCGCAGGCCAACCTCGGTCTCATAATGCGCCACTGCGCCGAAGCTTGCAAGGGCGCCGGCGGCGGGCATTCGGCTGCCGCAGGGTGCCGGATACCATCTTCTGTTCTTGAAGACTTTATGGCTAGCGTCAAGGCTGCGACAAGTGACCCGAAATTTGCAACGGCATCTTGACATTGAGATATCAGTAGACATCCTGTTTTCCGGCAGCGCGGAGGCAAAGGCCACTCTGAAGGCATTAATACCAGACAATGTTAACTTTCCAAAAGGATTGTCGATGAAGATGTTTTCAAGAGGTTCCACTCTTGCGATTGAAATCACCGGCAGAAACGTGCCTGCTGCGACAGTCCTCAGCACACTTGACGAAGTGCTGGAACACGTATCTGTAGCCCAGAAAGTGATGGAAGGCTAATGCTTGACCCAAAACTATTGAAGGAAAACCCGCAGGCAGTGCGCGACATGCTGGACAAGCGCAACATGGCAGACTTTCCATTGGACGAATTGATTGGTCTTTACAAGCGACGAGGCGAGCTTATAGCCAAGACGCAGGAGCTGCGGCAGAAAAAGAATGTGCTGTCTGAGGCAATAGCAAGCAAGAAGAAAAGCAAACAGGACGCCAATTCTGAGCTTGCCCAGATGAAGGAGGTCAGCGCCGGCCTTGGCCAGACAGAATCAGAAATGACACAGGCCGAGGAGAAATTCCGCCAGTTATTGATGGTCCTGCCAAACATGCTGCATGAATCCGTGCCGGTGGGCAAGAATGAAAATGACAACATAATGGTGCACCAGAGCGGCAGCCCAAGAAAATTCGACTTTGCGCCCAAGGATCATGTCGACATTGCCACTGCGCTTGACCTTGTAGACCTAGAGCGCGCCGCCAAGGTATCCGGTGCGCGGTTCTACTTTCTAAAGAATGAGCTCGTGAAAATGAACCAGGCGCTTGTACATTTTGCGCTCGATTTTCTGTCAGAGCACGGTTACTTTCCAGTGCAACCACCATACATGATACGAAAAGATCCGATGTCCGGCGCGGTAATCCTTGGCGATTTTCAGGATGTCATTTACAAGGTGGAAGGCGAGGACCTGTACATGATAGGCACTTCAGAGCACGCGATAGCAAGCATGCACATGGACGAAATAATGGACGGCAAAAAGCTGCCGATAAAATATGCCGGCTATAGCCCGTGCTTCCGAAAGGAGGCTGGCGCGCATGGAAAAGACATGAAGGGCATCTTTCGCGTGCACCAGTTTGAAAAGGTAGAGCAGTTTGTCTACTGCAGGCCTGAAGACTCGTGGAAAGAACACGAAAAGATGCTTGCGCTGTCCGAGGAATTCTTCACCAAGCTTGGAATCCCCTATCGTGTGATGCTATTAAGCTCCGGCGACACCGGCAAGATATCCGCCAAGACCTATGACATCGAGGCGTGGATGGCCGGCCAGAACGCGTATAGGGAGATAGTGTCATGCTCCAACTGCCTTGACTACCAAGCGCGCCGGCTTGCCATCAGGTTCCGTGACAAGACAAACGAGGAGACGCGCTTTTTGCACACACTCAACAGCACGCTCGTGGCTACAGAGCGCACGATGGTGGCGATATTGGAGAACTACCAGACCTCAAGTGGCACCGTAGAGGTACCAGAAGTGTTGCAAAACTACATGGGCGATATAAAGGAGATCAAGCCCCGCAATTGACGCACAATATATATTATATATTCTGGACAAAGAGGTCTTGAAGTTTAATGGCTAAAGGAGCGAAGAAAGGAGGTAGGGTCCGCGACAAGTGGCGAGACAAGCAGTGGGTTGTCATAAACAAGCCCTCTGGATTTGAGCCGGCAGGACCTGTAAACTATATTCCAATTACTGACGTGGAACAAGCTAAAGGACGCGTTATTGAAAACACGATGTTTGACATCATGAAGCAGGACCCGTCGCAGCACCAGATCAAGGTCTACATCCAGATAGACAAGATAAACGACGGCAACGCAAGCACCATCTTCAAAGGTCATGAATATGCCAAAGAGTTCCTGAGAAGCCTTATACGAAGGGGAAGCTCAATGGTCACATTCACTCACGATTATACCACGATGGACGGCCACACATTCAGGGTTGCCGCGATCGCGTTCACGCAGAGAAGGGTAAACTCCTCAAAGAAGCATGAAATAAGGATGGTCGCGCACAAGATCTTGTCTGAACGCATTCCGCAGCTTACTGTCGACCAGTTTGTTCAGGAAGTCACGGGAAGCAAGGCAGGCGAGGACGCACCAAGGGAGACCAACAGCAAGATTGGCGCAGACATACTGGCAGAGACAAGGAAGATAACCGTGATCAGGCACCTTGGGATCAAAAAGACAAAGCTGATCTCTACACCTGAATCAAGGGCAATCGAAGACGCAAAACCTGTGGAAGCTGCACCGGCGGCCCCACAATAACATAACTTTTTAGCCGGTCTTTTTCCAGTATTTTTCAGATGCCTGAAGGCAACCTGAGGTTTTCCGGCGCAGAGCTGAATCTGGTACTTCACGCCACCGAAGACGAAGGCAAGGTGCTCCAGTCTATACGGGACGTCCTTTCGGTGCCCGCCGAGCGCTTTTCCAGCCAGCCTTCAGAGGGACACTACAAGAACAAGATAACTATGCTCAAGGCAGTCTTGTCAAGCCAAGAGGCCGGCGACCTGGCCGCCCGCGTCATGTCACTTTTAAACAGCACCGACAGGGAGCAGCTGTCGCGCAGCCTGCACGAGTACTCTGATGAAAAGGGGAACCTCTACCTCAGGCTTGACAAGCAGAGGATATGCCAGGGCAAGGTGTCGCTTTCAGAGACTGACGCTATAAAGATAAGGTTCAAGCCGGTCAAAAGATTCAAGCCTTCAAGCAGCATCGAAAACTACAGGGGGCTTTTGTCTTCAACCGAATAGATCTAGCTGTCAGCGGCAATTTTGATTTTGCAAAAACAGCAAAGACGCTTGCGATAAGCAGGGTTGGAGCCCCGTTTGACGGAAAAATAAATGAAGGAGTCATTTACAGGCTGAAAAAGGCGCCTGATGCCGCTGTGAAATATCCCTACCTTGTAATCTCTGATGACCTCGAAAACGGGCGCGCAGACATGCTGACGATCGGCAGCTTCCGCAGGGCAAAGGAGTATCTGAAAAAAAAGCCAAGAAAAGGAGTCGGCATCGAAGTCATGATTGCTTCCGCAAGAAAACTGGACGGCATTAGCGTTGCAAAGTGGTTTGAAGACATCCGCGACCTCTACTCTTTCTGCCATTCATCGCGCTGCCAGATTGTTCTTTCAAGCGGCGCAAACTCGATGTATGAAATGGTATCGGGCCCTTGCCTTGATGCCATTCTGAAGGCCTGCGGCATTGATCCGCAAAAGCACTGGAATGGGATGAACGAATGGCTTGAATCAAGGCTGTCAAGGAGGGTTTCGATATAGTGCTCAGGCGCAGGGCCAAGAGGCGCTACCTGTCAATCATGCATAGCGGCCAGGCAGTAGATGCGGTTAACTCGATTGAAAAGAGGCATACTGAGCTTTTCGGCTCTATATCTACTGAAAGGGCAGGGATCAGGCTGATGCGATCTGACAGCAGCATGGCAATAATAAAGTGCAGGCTGGAGCAGCTTGACAGCGTTCTGACAGCCATTGCGCTGGCTGACCCGCCAATAGTGACACTTGGCAACTCTGGAAGCATAAGGCAACTAACAAAGCTATAGAACAACATTTCGCCAATCTTAAATCCATAATATCACAAATCAAGGATACGCGGTGTTTGTGGGATAGATATAGGCATTAGGAAGGGAAACTCTGTTGAAGAGGCTTTTGAAGACAGGATAAGCAAGGCAATCGACTTGAAGAAGAAACAGACAAAGGATGTCTTGCAAGAGATAGAGGTAAACTTTCGCAAGTCTATTGAGGGTCATGTGGAATATCACAGGTATCTGGTGGAGCAGTCAAAGGAAAAGGGCGACTTTGCCTTGGCAATACACCACCAAGTCATGATGGAGACGTACCAGTCGATATTGAAGAACTATTCCATGTCTGGCAGCTACAACAAAGAATAAGCCATTAAGATTTAAGTTGGCTCGTTGCCTAGTAACACGGGGATGAGGTGAGTTTCGCTGCTCCAGACTGAGCACAAGCGATGAAGATCTCGCGACGAACCGACCCAAATTTTAGATAAATCAGAGTTGCAATATTTCTCTCGCGCCAATCATGAAGTATATAAGTAATTTGGGGCTAGTACCAGACGCATGGAGATAATGTACGATTACCCGCTTTACCGGCCGCCCTCAGAGGCCGAGTCTATGATATTTCAGGTTACCCTGGGCTGCTCTTTTAACAAGTGCTCGTTTTGCAATATGTACCGCACAAAAGAGTACTCGGAGCGGCCATGGGAAGAGATCAAGGCCGAAATAGACATGGCCGCGAAATTCTGCCCTGACACGCGCAGGGTGTTCCTTGCAGACGGCGACGCAATCAACCTGCCAAACGACAGAATGCTTCAGATCCTGAAATACCTCTATTCAAAATTTCCACAGCTAGAGCGCGTGTCATGCTATGCGATGCCGATGAACCTGCTACAGAAAAAAGATGATGAATTAAAAGAGCTTAGGATGGCAGGCCTCCAGATGCTCTACGTTGGCATCGAGAGCGGAAGCGACACCGTGCTTCGCAAAGTGACAAAGGGCGCGACGTACCGGACCCTTGTGCAGGCGTGCCAGAAGGCCAAGCGCCACGGCTTTATTCTGTCGTGCATGGTGATCCTCGGGCTCGGCGGCAAGACGTACACAAAAGAACACGTCGCAGATACTGCCCGCGTGCTGAGCGAATCAGCGCCTGACTACGTTGGCGCGCTGACGCTCTACCTTGAAGACGGAGTCCGTGAAGAATTCATGACAAAGTTTGGCGAGCCATTTGTCGCACTTGAAGACGCTGACGTTCTTGACGAACTTGAAAGGCTGATTTCAGATTTCAACCCCAAGACACCTGTAGTCTTTAGAGCAAACCATGCATCAAACGTATATTCGATCAAGGGCACGATGCCAGATGACCGGGACGAGATGCTGGCGCTCGTCAGGAGCCTAAAGTCGCACCCGGAAATGCTCAAGCCAAAATTCCTTCGCCGCTTTTGACTGCAACCTTGAAAAAAGTAGAACAATTTCTTTGAAATGGATAACATCCATCGATAGGAATATTAGCCTGACAGCGTATTTTCGTTTCACATGTACAGCGGGGAACTGGAAGTCCAGGCCAAGAGAAAGGCTCTGGCTGTTCTGCAGGACGAAATCACACGAATTTTGAACTCTTCAAGGGATCTCTCAACCCTTACCGCTTCTCTCATCAAGGGCGACGAAAAAGACATCCAGATGTGCCTTGAGCGCATGAGAAACACTGAAGAAGAAGTCGAGAACTTGCGCAGAAAGATAACCCGCGAGGTGGCAGAGATCGGAAGCCTCATGGCAAACAGGGAGGACATCCTGAGGACTGCCTACATCATCGACGACATCGCCGGCTACATCAGCGGGGTCGCATTCAGGCTTGCCAACATGAAGCCCGCAACACTGAAAAAGGCAACATTTGACGACGACCTGAAGCAGCTGGTCGGGATGGTCGTAGACACTATTTTCAAGCTAAACGAAATGGGCCGTGCGCTCAGCATCAACCCTGCCAACGCGATCGACATCGCGCACGACGTTCAAAAGCTCGAGCGGCAGGTTGACGCAAAGTACCGCGCAGTCATTATCAAGGCGCTGAGCGAGATTTCGTCCACCAAGGACCTTTTGCTCCTAAAGGACGCCGTCGAAGGCATCGAGGGCATGGTGGACAAGTGCCAAGAAGCGTCAGATTCGTTTACCATATTGGCACTGAGCATGTAAATGATCAGCGGCAGGCTAGTAGAAAACAGAATAGTCATCTGGGATATCGCTGATTCTCGGGTCCTTTTTGCCAGCGGCTACTACGGCAAGCCACTTGGCATTTCAAAACCAAAGGGCACTGATTTTGACGCGCCGCTGGTGCTTGACCTTATCGAGGGGTGCTACCTTGCCGAGAAGGACAAGCTGAAAGTCTTCTACATCGACGGCAAGCAGGTGCCTAATGCAGAAATAAAAAAAATATGCAAAAAGCAGTACGTCGACTTTGAAGCAAAGTACCTTGTCTTTCAGAACCTCCGTGACAAGGGCTATATCGTCGCGCCGGGGATAAAGTTCGGCTGCGATTTTGCTGTCTACGAGCAGGGGCCGGGCATCGACCACGCGCCGTATCTCGTGCAGGTGTTCAGAGCGACAGACGACCTTACCGCGACTGGCCTTGTTCTTGCAGGCAGGCTTGCGACCACTGTGAAGAAACAGTTCATTCTGGCAATCCCAAAAGTAAAAGAAAGAAAAGTAGATTACGTCGGCTTTGACTGGTGGCGGGCCTAGACAAGCGCCTGCTGCGCTACCTTTTCGCCCTGCGCCGGCAAGTCGAACTTTACAAAGTTCTCGCCCGAGATTGTAAGGCGCGTCGAGAACTTTTCAGATCCAGGCTCTAGCCATCCTTTGTAGCGGATGGAGTTTTTGATGATGTCGACGATGCTTGGCTTTTTCTCGTTTACCTCTTCATAGCATGAAAGGATCTCGCCAAACTTTACTTCCTGTTGCTTGTTGAACTTTGTAAGGTAGTACACGCATACGGCGGCCTTTTCATAGTGGTTTGCAGGCTTTTTCTCTGCATAAAACTCCCTCAGCCCCGGCTTGCCTTCGCCTGCCTTTAGGTCGACAGGGATCGGAGGAATTGTCGGCGTCACTCTTGGAGCATGCTTGTTGTTGCTTGGGACTTTTTGCTGCGCCGGCTCTGCAGGCTGCAATACTTCCTGCTGTATTTCCTGTGGAAGCGCCGCAGGCTGCTCCTTGAAGGCAAGGCTCTGTGGTTGTTGCAGGCCCTTGACTATGGCCTCTTTTACTGCCATTTTAAAAATCTCTTCAAATTTTTCAAGATGCTTGTCGACAAAGCTCTCCTTGCCTTCGAGCTCGACAATCCCTTCGCGGACATTAATCGTAAATCTAGCTTCAGAATCTGCCAATTCGCATTATGACATCCGGAGGTTTTTAATTAAGTTGCCGATAAAATCATTCAGACGTGCAGCAAAAGGCATTTGAGCAGAATTGCAATACAAGCATAAACGGCTGTCTTAAATATGCGCAGTGCAGATAGTTGCCCGGTGTATATCGTAAAGAGGCTGAGCAAGAGCGGGATATGGAGCGCCGTCAGCCTTATAGACAGTAACGGCTCGTTCCGTGGCGAAGCCAAGTTCGAAACGCGCAAGGAGGCAGAAGAATACATGGCTGCATACCTCAAGAGGATGAAAAATCCTCAGAATTTTACGCTCGAGGGAAAAGGCACAAACCTCAAGGTCTTTGACTCCTCGATGCCAGACGACAAGCAGCTTGGTGTAAAGCCAGCCAAAAAACCAGCTGCAAAACCAAGTAAAAAGCCTGACTTTACAAGGGATTTTTGAAATTACTTCCTATATCTTGAACCCTCCTGAGCCCAAAAGAGGGTAAAAAAGTAGAAATATACTATAACTTCGCTAGGTAACGAATTCTCATTCACCAAAAGAGCTTTATGCTAGTAGTGCTATCATAATAACGTGAGTTAGGTTGTTCGTGTGCCACACCTGCAAAGGAACAGCGTTGATCTTGGCTATCGAAAATGATGGCAGGCTCTGCTTTGAAGAATGCCCTGACTGCAACCCCCACCCGGAATCGTACCTGCCGGTTTTTGAAAAATAAACTATCACGGTTCCAGTACAGGCTGGCCGGATCGAGTCACCCACAGCTTTGATTGTGTTATTTCGTCTATCATTTTTTCAAGTTGGTAGAGACCTTCCGGGGCCTGTGACGGGTGGCAGTTGACAACCCGTTTGGTCTTGCCGCCAAGAGCAATCGATGTTTTCGTGACGGCGCCGTCATTGACGATTGGATCGTATTTTTCTTTTAGTGAAAAATAGCCTGCCTTGTAAAATTCGTCAACTAGTTTCCTTACATCTGCTCTGGATAAGTGTCCTTCCTGCCTGCCTTTTGCGGCCACGTAGTGTCGGCCTTCGTATACAATTCTTCCATCCGCATAGACAAAGAGCGAGTAGTCCGGGCACGCGCCGGGGCACTTGGTGCGCTCGAGGGTTATGACCAAGTCGTTTGGTATGTCTATTGACATTTGCCGACCCTATGTGAGATGAGACAACGCGATCTTGTCCTTGATTTTCTTGGCCACATCTGCCAGATCTTCATTAGGAGCCACGGCCCTTGCTGGCCACCGCCCGTCAGGGCTATCATCGATAAACCGCGGCACGATGTGAACATGAACGTGGGGCACTATCTGGTTTGCAGCCACCCCGTTGTTCTGCCCGACGTTAAAGCCGTCGGCCTTGACTGCCGAAACAACTGCCTTGGCAACTGCCGGCACGATTGAATAAAGTCTGCCTACTTCTGCAGAAGGCATCTGGAGCAGGTTCTCGTAATGCTTTGTAGGTATCACCAGAGTATGCCCTTTGTTGATCGGGTACTTGTCCATGATGACTAGGAAATTAGAGTCACGGTATACCTGCGCTCCAGGCTGTTGGCCTGATATTATGGAGCAGAATATGCACGACTTGGCGGACATTTTTCTTGCTTTACCTGAACTGGGCGCTTATTTTTTGCTATCGCAGTACCGGAAGCTCATATAGCGAATTTTAAATATACCATACATCCGACTTATCGTACCATGGCCGAGACCCTAGAGCTGGACAGCTTTGACGTCAATTTCTCCTTCCGCTGCCCGAAGTGCGACTATTTAAACGAGGAAGTGCCCGCGAAGGACCTCTCTAGCGGAAACGCAGAATGCGGCATGTGCGAGACCATATTCAAGGTAGAGGGTCTGGACGCGGTCAAGGTAATGGCCACGCTCGAGTAAGCTACGAATCTTTTAATATGCACTCGTCGCCCCGGTAATTGTAATGGAGCTTCAAAGTAGAAAGGCTATCGAAGGACCGTCAAGGGCGCCGCACAGGGCAATGTACAAGGCCATGGGTCTGACAGACAACGACCTTGACAGGCCGCTTGTGGGAGTGTCCTCCACCTGCAACGAAGCCACACCATGCAACATACACTTGGGCCAGCTCGCGCAGAGCGCAAAGCGCGGCGTCAAAGACGCCGGCTGTACGCCAAGGGAATTTACCACTATTGCGGTGTCTGACGGGATTGCGATGGGGCACGAAGGCATGAAGGCATCCCTCGTGAGCAGGGAAGTGATAGCCGATTCTATTGAAGTCATGGTCAGGGCTCACCAGTATGACGCTATTGTAGGGATATCCGGTTGCGACAAGAGTCTGCCCGGAACACTGATGGGGATGGGAAGGCTCAACCTGCCGTCGATATTTGTGTACGGCGGCACCATCATGCCCGGCGTCTGGAACGGCAAACAGGTGACCGTTCAGGACGTCTATGAAGCCGTGGGCGCGTACGACGCCGGCAAGATGACAATACAAGAGCTGACGAGCCTTGAAAACGTAGCCTGCCCGACGGCCGGCTCCTGCGCTGGCATGTACACGGCAAACACGATGGCCTCCATAAGCGAAGCGATCGGCATGTCGCTTCCAGGAAGCGCTTCTCCGCCGGCCGAGAGCGAAAAGAGGCATGAAATATGCTACAACACGGGTCACGCGATAATGAACCTGCTTGAAAACAACATCAGGCCAAAGGACATCATGACTTTTGAAGCGTTTGAAAACGCGATCATGATGGCAAATGCAATAGGCGGATCGACAAACGCGGTGCTTCACCTACTTGCGATAGCAAGGGAGGTTGGAATAAAGTTGACGCTTGCAGATTTTGAGCGCGTCCGCAAACACACGCCGCACATTGCAGACATGAGGCCTGGCGGCATGTACGTCATGCTCGACCTTGACAAGGTAGGCGGGGTGCCGGTGATAATGAACAGCCTGCTCAAGAAGGGCTTGCTCCACGGTGACGTGATGACCGTGACTGGCAGGACAATGAAGCAAAATCTGGAATCTGCTCATTTCAATTACAGCCCTGACGCCAAGGTGGTCAAGCACCTAGACAACCCGATAAAGACAGAAGGCACGCTCAAGATATTGAGGGGCACTCTTGCTCCAGACGGCGCGGTTGTAAAACTTGCCGGAGTCCAGAGCAAAAAGTTCATTGGCAGGGCAAGGGTTTTCGATGCGGAAGAAAAAGCGTTTGAATCTATAGCCCAGCAAAAAATAGTCGAAGGCGACATCGTGGTGATACGATATGAAGGACCAAAGGGAGGCCCGGGCATGCGAGAAATGCTTGCAGTGACTGCCGCCATTGTCGGTCAGGGGCTTGGTGAAAAAGTGGGGATGGTGACTGACGGCAGGTTCTCCGGCGCGACGCGCGGCTTCATGATAGGCCATGTTGCGCCCGAAGCGATGGTCGGCGGCCCGATAGCGCTTGTAAAGGAAGGCGACAAGATCGCCATCGACACGCAAAAGAGCACGATAGACCTACTGGTGTCAAAGGCAGAGATGAAAAAGAGGGCGAAAAAGTGGAAGCCGATCAAGCCGCACTACAAGACAGGCGCGCTTGCAAAGTACGCGTCGCTTGTCCAGTCTGCATCTGAAGGCGCGGTGACCCTGCCAGTAAAGGTTTAAATGATATCTGCAGTGCAAGAAGCCCTGCAGGCTAGGAGAACATGAACAAAGGTGGTAACTTTTGGACATCTCGCATCGACGGAAAGCAAGATCCAGATACAGAAACTAGCCACGTCTGAAAACCAGTTCGAGCTTTTCAAAAAACTCTATTCGCTCTACGATAAAGTGTTCATACTGGAATCACTCATCGGGCCAAAAGAGCTTGCAGAAATGTCTGTCATTGGCTTTGACCCTGAAGTCACGGTGACCTGCGATTTCAAGATATTCACTGTCAGGGACAGGAAAGGAAAGGTAATCCAAGAATCAAAAACTACAGAGCCACTTTCACAGCTGCGCGAGTTGATGCCAAAAGTGAGCGACGACCGCTTTCGGTACATCGGGGGCGCAGTGGGATACATCAGCTATGATGCCGTGCGATTCTGGGAGCAGCTGCCAGTTAGCAAGAAGAGCAGTGGCTTCCCTCTGTTTGAATTTGGCATCTACCAAGACGGCATATTGTACAACCACAAGGAAAATCAGGCCTACTACTTTTTTCTGAGCAAATCCCGGCTCGGAGAAGTAGAGCGCAAGATAGCTCGGACAAAGAGCAAGCCCTCGCGCTTTTCATATTCGATTCCGCGCCGGAACATGACCAAAGCGCGCTTTGTAAAGATGGTAAAAAAGGCGAAAAAGTACGTCTACGACGGCGACGTCTTTCAGGTAGTGCTTGCAAAGAGCATGAAGTTCACAGTCAAGGGCAGTTTGATCAACTTGTATGAAAGCCTGCGCGAAGTCAATCCGTCGCCGTACATGTATCTGTTGAAAATGTCTGACAGGTGCATCATAGGATCAAGCCCTGAAATGCTCATGCGCACAACAAAAGACTATGTCGAGACATTTCCGATTGCTGGCACTCGGCCGATAGTTGAAGACGAAAAAAAGAATGAGGAACTGCGGCAGGACTTGCTCAAGGACGAAAAAGAGCTTGCCGAGCATACGATGCTTGTAGACTTGGCAAGAAACGATATTGGCAGAGTGTGCGAATTTGGCACGGTGCGCGTGAACGAGCTCATGACAGTCAAGCGCTTTAGCCATGTGCAACACATCGTTTCGCATGTAATCGGGAGATTGCAGAAAACCTATGATTCGTACGATGCGCTAAAAGCAGTATTTCCTGCCGGCACGGTATCTGGCGCCCCAAAAGTCAGGGCGATGGAGGTAATAGACGAACTAGAACCGACTCTGAGGGGACCTTATGCCGGAGCTCTCGGCTATTTCTCGTTCAACGGTTCCTGCGACTTTGCCATAACAATAAGGTCGCTCTTTGTAAACAAAACGAACGGCTATATCGAGTCAGGCGCAGGCATCGTTATGGACTCTGACCCTGAGCGCGAATGGGCAGAAACCGAACACAAGGCAGGCGCTATGCTGTCTGCCCTGAAGAAGGCTTCTTGCAAGTAGCTTTTTTGCTCAATTCTGGAAGCAAATCTAGCTTCCTTTTGACATCTTTTGTGCTTGTCGGAGGCAAAAATAGAACATTTTTGCCTGCCGGCCTAAAACCAGCTGCCAAAAACTATATTAATTATATCATTATATCATACTTACTAATATGCTTGTGTTATTCATTATGCAATGATAATTATAGTAACAAATGATTAACATGATTACATAATAATTTACATAATTGCAAAAACTGTCAATGGTTTGTTGGCGGCCTTGCAAACATGTTGTTTGCGTTTGTATGGTATTCCACTGCGAGCGCAGGGTCTTTTTGCCTCCCGGTAAGTATGCCTACAACAACGTCATCTTTTTTGATGATTCCTTCTTGGCGCAACTTCCTGACGCCAGCGGGGACTGCTCCTGATGCCATCTCGCAGTCAAAACCATTGAGGCCGACTATTGACATGCCGTCGCTCATTTCCTTGTCGTTTGCCTTTACGACCACGCCATCTGTGAAATCTAGGGCGCGCAGCGCCTTGACGATGTTGGCGGGCTTGCCTATCTGGATTGCAGTCGCATGCGTCTTTGGCTTGGCGCCTTTCTTGTCCTGATCTGCATAATATCGGTCGACCATTTCAAGGTCCGGCCTGCCACCGTTCCAAGCAAGGCGCTTGCCTTCAAACAGGCCATTATAGAGATCATAAAAGGTACTTGCGCCTTCCGCGTTCACTATTGCCATTCTTGGAATTTTTTTGATCCAGCCCCATTCGTACAGCTCTATCAAGCACTTGCCACAGCTTGACGTGTTGCCAAGGGCGCCGCC
>JAJPHX010000028.1 GCA_021325075.1 Nitrososphaeraceae archaeon
ACAAGGTAGACTTCGTCGCCATCTTTGATAGTGCCAGAGTAAAGTCTGCCGGTAGCAACCCTGCCTGCCTGCGGATCTACATTTATCGTTGTTACCATCATCAATGCTGGTCCCTTTTCGTCACATGCGAGCAGCGCCTTTCCGACATCAGAGTTCAGGTCGCCAGGCCAGATTTTTGGAATCCTGTATTTCTGCGCAACGTGGGGTGGCGGATGGTGTTCCACAACCATTCCAAGTACCGCATCATGGAGCGGCGCGCGCTGAGAGAGTTCCTTTATTGCGTTTGGATCTGTGCTCGTATAAGCATCGTAAACATCCTTGAACGTGACTCCCTTTTTCTTTGCAATCTTGTAGTTGAAACCCCACCTGTCTTTTGCAGAGCCAAAGGCGACGGTGTTGCCCTGAATGCTGACCTTCCACTTGTCTTTGACTTCCGGCTCTGCGTAAATGTCGATGAGCTGGTTAAAGTGGTTGATGATGTTCATCAGCCACTTTTGCATCTCTTCTGCGTTCAGTTTCAACTCTTTGACAAGGCGATCGATCTTGTTGATGTACAGCACCGGCCTTACGCGCTCCTCAAGCGCCTGCCTTGTCACTGTCTCTGTCTGGGTCATGATGCCCTCTACAGAGTCTGACACCACAACCGCGCCGTCGATTGCGCGTAGCGCGCGTGTAACCCTGCCGGTAAAGTCAATGTGGCCCGGAGTATCTATCATGTTGATGACGTATTCCTTGCCATCCATTTCGTAGAATAGTGTGACGTTTGCGCCCCTGATAGTCATCTGGCGGTTCTGCTCGAGCTTCATAGAGTCAAGAGCCAGAGCCTGGCCAGCGACAGAGGGGGAAATGATGCCTGACGCGGCAAGCAGGCTGTCACTCATTGTAGTCTTGCCATGGTCCACATGGGCAATGACTCCAAAGTTGCGTATCTGATCCTTGTTACCAATAAGCCTCAAAATGTCTTGGGTTGACTTGAACTTTGGCATATACTCAAGCGAAAAAAGTTTGTCGCAGGACTATTAAATGTTCTCTTAGAGATTGTCGTCTTGATGTTTCCACTGCATACTAGCAAGATCGCGCCCAATTACTTTGCAGGCTCTATAACAACAAGCGCCCAAGTGTTAGGGTCTGCCATCACTGGAGCAAAAGTCGCTTTCATATCAACGCCATCGATCTGCTCAACTACTGTACCTGATTCACCAGATAACGCACGCTGTACACTTTGCAGGTTGGCGTATGACTTTATTTCTGATAACGGTGCTGTTGCAGCGGTATCTGCAATCTCGGTTCCATTATGATCCACAAGCACTATTCTGGATCCCTCAGCAATCCCAGATTGTTTGAGGCTTTTTCCAAATTCATCAACACCTATTATTGCTACCCAGTATCCTGCTACTTGATCCTCCGCTGAAACTGGTACAGCAACTGCTATCGCAGGACGATGGATGGCGGCAGACATAAACACCAGACTTACATACGGTTTATTTGTAGAGTGTACCCCGCTGTACCAGTCTCTATCAGCATAGTTTAATCGTGGAAGTTGCTTTTGCTGGTCAAATGGTTCTCCAAGATAAAGATCCCCGCTTGGTGTCAAGAAAAATATGCTAGCAATCTCTGGATGCTGCGACAATAGCTGCTTGGCGACTTCTCGCTTATCGGTATCTGCATTCTCGGGAATGCCCATCTGCGCTGTGCTGATAGAGTCTATGTATTTGGTGCTCTTGACTGCGGGAAGGCTGCTTGAAGACTGCATCGCAAAGACATATCCATCAACTTTGCTTTCTATACTGGCGACAGTTGAGGCTACTTTGTTGTTTGGCTCTACATTGAACGACGCAGAGAAGCCAAGCAAAAGACCAAGCACTGTAAACACAAGAACGAAAATTACTATAGTTGATCGCAAGTATTAATCTGGATGCACTCTCCAAATGCTATAATTAAATGCAGCTATTGGAGAATTGACACCAACTTTTCAGGTCAAACGAGCAATAACGATATCACTTATCATGTTATTGACAGAACTGGATTCTTTATAGTTTAATAGTAACAAAAAAGCCCACAAAAATGATGGAGATAACGCTGGGCCATACGCCGGATGCAGACGATGCGTTTATGTTTTATGCGCTTGCTGCCGGCAAGGTCAGGTCAGACTTTGTGATCAAGCACGTCATCCAAGACATTGAAACGTTGAATCGGCGCGCATTAAATCATGATCTGGACGTGACCGCGGTTTCGGCTCACGCGTACGCTTACTTGCAGGATTATGTCATTTTAAAGAGCGGCGGCAGCTTTGGGCTTGACTATGGTCCAATAGTAATCACTAAAAATGACAACAGGATGTCGCAGGAGCAATTGCAGAAAGCCAAGATAGCAATCCCAGGCAAGATGACTTCTGCAAATCTGCTCCTAAAGCTGGCTATTGGGAAATTCAAGGAGATAGAGACGTCATTTGAGGCAATTCCTGACGCGGTTGCTTCCGGCAAGGTAGACGCAGGTCTCGTGATCCATGAGGCGCAAATAACCTACGACAAGGCTAAATTTGTCAAGGTGCTTGATCTTGGCAGCTGGTGGTCCAGCAGTACAGGTAGGTTGCCGGTGCCGCTTGGGATAAACGTCGCAAGCACTAGATCAATGAGCAGGGATCAGATAAAGAAATTCAGCGACCTGTTTACAGAGTCGATAGCGTACGGCCTTGCCAACATCGACGCGGCGGTAGACTATGCGATGCAATATGCTAGGGGCCAGCCAAAAGAAACGATAACAAGATTTGTGAAAATGTACGTAAATGAGCTGACGCTTGACATGGGAAATAGCGGCAGGCGCGCTATTGAAAAAATGTTTTCGATGGCAAGAGAAAAGAAAATAATTGACGCGGACGTCGCGGTAGAAGTGCTCTAGCTGCCAGCCTGGAGCGTCGGAAGCGGCCTTGCCAGAAGCGTCAGTGTTAGGTCATGTGATTGTCCATCCCTGTATATCGTGACTACCGCCTTGTCTCCTACCGATTTTTGCTCCTCGATGTACGAGATGATGTCTTCAATCCTCTTCATCTGGTGCCCGTCGATTGCGTTAATGATGTCGCCTGAAGGAGTGTTGTTGTCCTGAACGCGGCCGATTATTCCTGCCTTGTCTGCCGGGCTTCCCGGCACTACTGAAGCTATCACCACGCCCTTGAATTCTCGTGGCAGGCTGAGCTGCTGTGCAAGGTCAGGCGTCAGGTTTGCGCCAGAAATTCCAAGCCATGGATGATCGTACTTGCCCTCATTTATCAGGTGCGGGATTATCCTTGAAACGGTGTTTGAGGGAATTGCAAAGCCAATGCCGGCAAAGTCGCCTGTCTGGGACGTTATCGCGCTGTTGACGCCTATCACGCTGCCCTGTAGATCCAACAGTGGACCTCCTGAATTACCGGGGTTGATTGCGGCGTTTGTCTGGATAACGTTTGGTATCGAAAATCCCATGTCTTGGTTTGGCAAGAGCCTGCCAACTTGGCTTACGATGCCGTTTGTCATCGTGTCGCTCAAGCCAAACGGGTTTCCAATTGCGATCACCTGCTGCCCAACCTGCAACTGCGAAGAGTCGCCAAGCCTGAGTGCGGTGAGATGCTCGCTTGTAAAGTTGTCGGTTATCTGGAGCACCGCGATGTCGCTAAACGCGTCTGTCCCTACTATCTTGGCAGAATAGGTATTGCCATCTACAAAAGTCACGTCAACTGTCTTGGAGCTTTCAACGACGTGATTGTTTGTTATTATCAGACCCTTAGAAGCATCGTAGACAAAGCCAGACCCTAGGCGCGTTGACTGGCTCTGGAGGGGATTGCCATTGATTATTATATTTGGGACTACGGTGCTGACCTTGCTAGTTATCTGGACCACAGAATTCTCGGCATTCTTGAACACATGGTTGAATACCGTACTTTGGGCATCAAGAATCACTGACGCGTTAACATTATTGCTACTGAAATTGGCA
>JAJPHX010000026.1 GCA_021325075.1 Nitrososphaeraceae archaeon
CCATGCAGGTAAGCCGCTCTATCAACGACAATCTAGGCTTGGCTGATAGTATAGCCATGCAGGTAAGCCGCTCTATGACAGACAGTCTGACTATCAGTGACTCGATAACTACATCAGTACAGACTGCAAGCCATCAACAAAACCCCAATGACTCGCTAAGTATTGGAGACCACATCAGTGTTGTCAAATCAGTTTCAATTGACATGTTCGAGTCATTATCCTTAACAGACAATGTCTCAAGGAACGGCTCAGCGATTGTAACTATATCTGATAATCTCTTGTTCTCAGACATCATTAATGCAGGACACTCTACATCTGTGATAATTGCCGATTCGATAGGATTAGCAGATGCTTTGACAACTGCCCGACCACCATCTACTATCGTAGACATATTGAATATTTCAGACTCGATTAGCACAACAGCTCTCTATGTTAGAGCAATTTCTGATGATCTAACGATAGTTGATAACAGCAGAATAGGTACTTTAAGAGAGGTGCTAATCTCAGATGCATTAATGGTCGCTGAGGAATTTGGTAATATATCAGTCAATCTTAGCCTGCATCTAGTTGAGCCACTCATGTTGACACATTCTGTGACAACACCAGTTGAAGGAAACTTTGTACTTCCATTGAGCGAATCGTTAGTACTCAATGCAGACTTTGTGCCCCCGCAAATATTGAATGTGAATCTGAGTGACACAATTCGGATAACTGATACTATCACGATCGACAAGCGCATAACAGACTCTCTATCTATAGAATCAAGAGTTGATCTTATAGCAATTCCGAAATGTTTGGATCCACCTGTAGGAAGCCCACTCCCTCCCTTGTGTTACTGGGTAACGTCCGATGACACATTAATTAGCCCGATGGAGGGCACGTCAGTGGAAGGGAGCTATTCCATGAATAATGGAGATCTCCAGAGCTTGATAGACCAGCTCCAGCTTCCGACGCTTCCCACAGATATCATGATTTCAAAAACTGATCTGCCAGGGAATACATTGATACTTCCATCTTACCATATTGATATGATACCCTCCTCAGAAATACCGTCAAGTGATGCCATGTTAACCGTCAAAGTGGACAATATACCTGCTGATACAAATGTGATGATTCCTCTTGACCTGAAAGATACGGCTGGCATTTTACAAGGGAACACAATTTCATGGATGAAGCTCGAATACACACCAAAGGTGGATAGTAGCAATTTTGCTTTGTTGGTTTCATTACTAGATAATCCACCCGCAGGCGCTGAAGCAGTGCAAGCTGATCTTAAGCCACTCTACTTTGATGTAAGGTGGGTTGGAGACTTCCCTGGAACAGAAGATCCAACTGTTGCTGAATACTACAGAAATCCACCAAAGGTCACTTTTGCAGTCTCTAATGAATGGGCTAATGAACAGAATGCACAGAGAGATGCAAATGGTGTGCCGATTATTTCATTGAGTCTACTTGATGATGGATCGGGTAAGTGGAACTCGGTTAACGCTATAGACAGACCTACGGAGGCAATTAACGGCGAGTATGTCTTTACGGTTCACTTGGAACATTTCTCAACCTACGTCATAACAGCTAACAGAGCACAGACAAGCTCAGGCAGTGGCGGTAGCTCAGGCAGTGGCGGTTTCCATTCGACAACCACACTAAATCTGCAAGATACTGTAAAGCTAAGCAGTGCGTTGGATAGCCTGACCCCTAAAATAGAAGAGCCGCTAGAAGGGAGTAAAATATTCGTTTCACTCTCTGACATAGTACTCGTGAACACAAAGCCTATAGCTTACTCTAGGACCTTGGAGATAGGAAAAGATGTAACTGTTAGGATGGGTTTGGAAGACATTATTCAAAAGAACATCTTCCCACCATTAGCAATTGCTCCTGTTGCAATACAAATAGAAAATAGAGGGCTTGAGCAAAAACAGTTCACGATAAACATATGGTACATAAATGAAAATGGAGTAAGGGTAAGCAGATCGGTAGATATGACAGTAGGACCACAGCAGACGGCAACCGGCAAGGTCGATATGCCCTTTACTTCGCCTAATAAGTTTGAACTATTTGTAGATGTCCAGACGACGCCAGATGGCAAGACTGTAGGATTTACTACACTAGGAGTTGATGTTCCATGGATTTACATATACTTGTATGCAGTGATAGCGGCAGCAGGATCTATAATTGGAGTCTCTGCCTTGGTGATCCTATTATCATTAGCCAAGAAGGAACCAGGAACCACAACACGTGGATTGGCCAGAATAAATATGATCGCTCGCTTTAGAAACAAACCAAAAGTCAAGATCTTGCCGATAAAGGAGGCATTGCCAAACGACGATGAATATGACCTAATCCTAGGACTCAAACTGAAGGAAGTGATACAAGATGATGGCATAAAGGCAACCTTCGAGGCTACTGTTTGGAACAATAGGATTGACAAGAATGATCTTATCCTGACCTATATGCTGCGAGATGAGTACGGATCTAAAATATACGAGTCACAGCTGGCAATTGAGACTAAGGTATCACAGCATCAATTGATCGATTTCGAAGTACCCTTTACTTTACATGGTATATACACACTGCATGCGAAGATCAAAGCTGGCGTGAATCACGTACTCGATGATACAAGGTTTACAACAGAGCTCTAAAACTCAATAAGCTTTGAGTTATAACGCTCCAATCAAGAGAATCTGATTTTGTTCCTAGATATTGGGCCTCGATCGACTATAGTAACCCATTATCGGCATTGATTTAAATCTACATTTAAATATTTCTTAATTAATCATTATAAAAGAATGAACGGTAGAGGATCTATAATTGCTTCGTTTCTAACTGCGTTTCTAATAGCCTCTGCTGTCATTACCAGCGTAGGCCCATACCGCGTTTACGCAGATTCATCTCCCCTAACTACGATGAACCTATGGTCACCGTACAATCCAAATGGTTTTGACGGCACACCGGGTTCCACAATTACTTTCTCAGCCAATGCAGCATGTATCAATGGTCTTGCTAGACTAGAGTGGGACTTTAATGGGGATGGAACAGTTGATGCGACAACGCCTGTTACAGGCACCAATGTAAATAATGTAATGGTATCTCACATTTATGGCATGGATGGATACTATAATCCTGCTGTAAGATCGGTTGATATTAACAATCTTGTTTCTTCTTGGGCTACCTATGATAAGACGGGAGCAATTCTACTTGACATAGGATGGAACCCCCCTGTTGTCACCATGGATGCATGGTCTCCAGCCAGTGGCGACACTCTCACTACATTTACGTTTACAGCTCACGCAACGAGTGAGGTAGGTCTCTTTGCATTGCACTGGGATTTTGAAGGCGATGGCATAGTCGATGCAACGACCTCCATCTCCGGCAATTCTGGCACAGGTAGTATAACTCATCGGTATACCACTCCTGGCACATTCACTCCTCAAGTTTATGCGGAGGATCTCCAACATTTTGTGTCAGACTGGGACCAATATGATATCTCAGGTCTGGTAGTGACACTTGATGTAACTCCAGGACCAACAGCTGCGATAATGAAGCAATGGTCGCCTTATTCTGCAACAGGACCCAGCGGAACCACTCAAACGTCATTTACTTTCTCTGCAGATGCATCTGCTCCTGCTGGCATCTCTAGACTAGAATGGGACTTTAATGGGGATGGAACAGTTGATGCGACAACGCCTGTTGCGGGAGCTCCAATCATCGTTGCTGGAATTACCACCTCCCATATCTATGGAATAGCTGGCACCTATGATCCCGCGGTAAGGGTGGTAGACAAGAACAACGCTGCTTCCCCATGGGACTTTTATGATGTGTCAGGAACTCCCATGCATCTTGTTGTTGCGCCGTCAATATTGGCTACCATGAATGCGTGGTCTCCATACTCAGCAACGCAATATGATGGCAATCCTCTTACAGTGTTTACTTTCTCTGCAGATGCATCTGCTCCTGCTGGCATCTCTAGACTAGAGTGGGACTTTAATGGGGATGGAACAGTTGATGCGACAACGCCTGTTGCGGGAGCTCCCAAAACTTTGACAGGTTCTACTACAACACATGCCTATGGCATAACGGGGACTTTTACCCCACAAGTCCGTGCTATATCTATCAACAACGAAATATCTTCATGGAGTCAATATCAGTCTAGCGGGCAAACAATCCAACTAGACATAGGTCTTCCAATAGGCGCTGCAACACTTAGTTTCTCACCTCACACTTCAGTACTTGGTCAACCAGATGGTACTACGAGCACGCTATTTACGTTTACAGCGACATCAAGCCTGACGCCTGTAAGATTTGACTGGGACTTTAATGGGGATGAGGTAATCGACGCGTCGACGACTACACCGTCGGCGACTTTTATTTATAATGTCGGGGGAACATATTATCCATCAATGACAGTCTGGGACATTTACGGAGGCCACACGCAGGCAGTTCCCTTAAACAATATAGGTACTCAGATCCCACTTTACGTTGTAGGTAGTCCAACAGCAACAATGGGTGCTTGGAGCCCATATTCTCCAACCGGCGCGGATGGATTTCCAAACACGGTATTTACTTTCTCTGCAGATGCATCTGCTCCTGCTGGCATCTCTAGACTAGAGTGGGACTTTAATGGGGATGGAACAGTTGATAGTATTACGATTGCAAATGGCGCCCCAATCTCTGCTACTGGAATAACAACCACATACACGTTTGGTGTAACGGGCACGTTCACTCCAAAAGTGAGATCGGTAGACGCAAATGGATTTGCTTCGTTTTGGGATAGCTATGATCAGAACGGGAAAGTAATAACACTTGACATTGCCCCTATCCCTGTGCCTAATAAAGCTCCAATTTCTAATGCAGGGCCTAACCAGTCAGTCAACGTGGCACAGCTAGTGATCTTGGATGGTTCTGGAAGCTACGATCCTGACATCGGTGATAGTATTACCCAATACAAGTGGACGCAGACAAGCGGACCTGTGCAACTTACTCTGAATCTTGTAAATCCTGTTAAACCCAACTTCATACCAACCTTGGCTGGAACCTATGCCTTTGATCTTGTGGTTATAGATAATCATGGCTTAGCTAGCTCTTCCAGCAGGGTGACAATTACAGTAAATAATTCCCAGGGCAATCTCTACTGCGACGGTAAGACCATCGATCAGCTAATCTCTGGTGGTCACTATAATGTCATTGATCTGAGAAAATCCGATAAGAAAGAAGTGCAAGGTACTGAAAGAGACGATCTTATAATTGCCAACAACAAAGGAGACGTGATACACGGCAGAGGAGGTAATGATTGTATAATTGGAGGAACTGGTGAGGATCATCTTTATGGCGATGATGGAAGCAAATATGGATATGACCAGATTTATGGTCTAGGTGGCAATGACGAAATACATGGCGGCAATGGTAACGACTACATAAATGGCGGAGATGGCAATGATTCTGGCTTCACGGGAGGCGGAAACGACACATTCGTAAGTTGTGAAGTAATAAAGCAAGAAGATAAGAAGTGATTGAAAGATGGCGACTATTATAATAGTTCAGTAGTTAAAGCGGCAATAACATTATACTTATCATTACAGGATATAGAAGAGATGTGAAAGATGAAGAAGAGATTTGGCAGTCAAGCCATCGATCTTTGGCGCAAGATCTTTAAAAGCTCGCCGTTCTTACTATTATCATTTCTATTACTCATATTGTTGCTACCTGCAGCTAGAACCGCTTTTGCCAAAGAAGACAGCAAATTGCATGTAAGTGTAGAAATTGTTTCCAAGCGTTTTTCATCAGGTTATCTTCCTGTTGTCGACGAATATGTTGAGTATCAGATAAAGCTAACAAATGATGAGAGTATCCCAATACAAAACCAATCTCTTTGGGCATTATTTACTTCAAAGGACAATCGGACGCACTCGTCCGGTTCATATACCATAGTATCTCTCAATTCTAATGATTCCGAGACCTTTTTTCTTGGACCGTACAAAATGAGAGAAACAGGAGAACATTATTTATTTTTAGGCATGAATAGAAAAGGAGATCCATCGTTGCCAAATGGGATATTGGTAAACTTTCAGCCTAACAGTCCGGTAGATTCATTTTTTGTATATGATAGATCTTTTATTCAGTTAGTTCCGATTAGCTTGGCACTAGTAATCTTAGCTGCAGCAATTACAATCGGCTTTAAATTCTACCGGAACAGAGATCCGAAGATGCGGTAACTTCTTGTCAGTATGAATTTTGGTCTACATGCTTAGCTTTAAAAGCACAGATTTTGAGCTTGAATCACGGCGATGGACTTTGAACTAGTCCGCATTGTACTTGCTCTAGCCATGCTTAGCATAGCCTCTTTTCTGGATCTTCGCAAGCGCGAAGTCAGCGACATGCTATGGGTAGCTTTTGGCGTTGCAGCTGGCATGATCTACATCTTTGATTTTCCTGCAACATTTACAGAGCAGTCAACAGTAGCCATATCACTTTTGCTCACTGCAATAATATCCTTCGGTATCTACAAATCTGGCATGTTTGGAGGGGCCGACGCGCTGGGCCTAGTGGTATTTGCAGCAATAATGCCCACATTTAGTGGTTGGCCGGCGACTGGAGGGATTGTACCGCAGGCAACTTTCCACCCAATTGCCTCGCTAATAGTGCTTTCAAACGCAATAATCCTTTCACTGTTTGGAATAATTGTGAACATTGCAAAGAACTTAGCTTATGCTAGGAATTCCGGCAATCTGTTTGTAGGCCTTGAACATGAATCGGTAATTAGAAAAACTATTGCGCTAATAATAGGGCACAGGACGAGGAAGCCACGTTACGCGTTCCCAATAGAAACAATGGTGGACCGAAGGAGGGTATTTGACTTTGCCTTGAAATCTGCCGAGAATGTAGAGTATGAAACGCGAAGCGACGTGTGGGTGATGTCCGGTACCCCACTGCTTGTTTACATGTTTGCAGGTTTTACCGTGATGCTTATTGTGGGAGACTTGATGGCTCTGGCATACTCTATCTTTAGGCCGACCTAGAATACAATACCTCAGATAATCACAATCGTGAATATAGATAGCAAGTTAAGAGTACATCTTTATATGCATCTCTTTTTGCTATAGAACAGACTCCAAATTGGCAATAATAAACGCAAAGATTGACGACAAGCTAGTTAGGGACTTCCGTCACATTATTTATGAAAGGCACGGCCTGAGGAAGGGCGACTTTAAAAATGCGCTAGAAGAAGCAATGCTTGACTACATCCACAAGTATTCTTTATACCACCTTGAGGCTGCCCAAGGTCAGAAGGAGACTATCGTGTCTGGGACTGCATAGTCACTAGATTTCTTCTCGCTCTTCTACTTCTGCCACGTTTTCTTCTACTGTGAGATCATCGTTCTCTTCTTCTGATCCTCTTAGTCTTTTGAAGTAATAGAACCCGCCCCCTCCTGCCGCTGCGCCGCCAATTACTGCATAAGTCATCCACGTAGGAAGGCCAAGTGTGCTTCCAACTACGGGTATAGCTGGCAGCATGCCAGAGCTGGCCACCTCGAGCACCTTACTATCACGGGAGGGTTTGTATCCGTCCTTATAGGCAGTGACTACAATGGTTGAGAGGCCTTGAGAGCTTTCACTTTGTGTCGGTATGTATGCAAACCCGGCGGCGCCATTCTGATCCGTGGCTAAAGTTGAAATCACAACCAGGCCGGCGGCACCTGACTCCTCTACCTGTACTACTGCGCCAGAGATGGGCTTGCCATTAGCATCTTGAACTAGCACACTCATCTGTATTGGCTGGCCATAAGACAACGCTGCGTTCTGGTCGTACTGGATAGTAGTTTTCATCTGAGCTAGTTGAGGCTCGAAGGCTACGGATTTTGATATCCTGATAGTCTTGAAGCCGTCTTTTAGAAGTGTCACGTCTATCGTAAAGGTGCCTGGTTTATCTGATAGCACCTGCGCGCTAGCTACAAAAGAATTGCTCGCAGGATCATAAGTGGCTGTCTTGTCGTCCTTGCTTGCTACCTTTAAGTCGGCCTGCATCCCCCAAAGAACGCTCGCCCCTTCCGTGGGTGTAGATATGATAATTTTATTTGGAATAGATATTGCAAGTCTGTCTTCATTGGCAAACGAACCATGCAGGTCTGCTAGAATCGGAGTCACTGTGGCAGACGACGATTGCAGACCTTCAGCCGACGCACTAATTGTAAAGTTGTCTGCTCTGCCAAATGTGGCGATCGCGAAGCTGGCAAATGACTTGCCCTTTGGTATTGTTATGGTAGGCGTAGGAAAGACATTTGAAACTGATGATGAGGACAGCTTGATTATCACGTCATCAGATGCCAGAACTGGATATCCGGTGGCGTCTCTGAGCTGCACAGCGCCGATCTGATGTTCCTTGCTAAAGCCAACCATGCTATTAAACGGCAGTACTACCTGGCTCGTTGTGCCACTGTAGAAGATAAGGTGCAGGCTTGATTTTACCTCCAGGCTAGAGTCTGCATTCACTCCGATGGGCACTGCATCAACTTCTTCGAGGGCATTTTCTATGTTGGGTCCAAAGGAGTAACTGTTTATGCTCATGATGGCAAAGCTCTTGCCGGGCATGATTTCAGCCAATTCATTGACCGGCTTTATTAGATATTTCACTCCCTTCTCAGCATTTGACGGCCTGTCTGCTGAATCAAGCGTAATGAAAAAGAGGTCAGAGTGGCCATCGCGATCAAATAGGATCCTATAACTTCCATCAGACATTTTGCCTGCCGGTGAAAAGATCATTGTCTGAATCGGGTTCAGGCTACCCACAATTGTAATTGGCGATGTGCCGGCTGCAGTATTGGCCAAGGAAACTGAAATGTTGACACTGTCAGCCTGACGGCCGCTTGTTATTGTTGCAGTGCCGTACGAGCTTCCTGCTGGGATCCAGCCAGGATCAGATATGCTTGCAGCCCAGTTGTTCCCAGACACGATATTGAGGTTGTCTTGACCCGCGCTATAAAGCGTTAATGATTGGATTGGGAATAGCGCACCTTCAGGTAAATCATCTATAGGACTATGATCATTCTGATCCACTCTGCCATCGCCGTTGACGTCAGTTCCGTCATCAGAGTCATGCTCTATAGCGTTGAGCTGGTAAACGACTATCGAAGTTGAATCGCTTGGCATATTGCCAACTGTAAACACCTTGAGTACCCTATCAGCTGCCTTTGGACTAGAGATAGAAAGTGAACCTGTCAGGACATCAAAGTTTGCGCTAGTGGCCCCAAGCCCTGGTGCAGACGCTCCTATGGTAACCGGCTGGCTTTGCGGCAGATAAAAGTATACTGAAGGCTTTATGTGCGCTCCTGCCTCGCCTTTCTTTATCACTGCATTGATATTGTCGAGTTTCACCTGAGTTGAACTTGAGAATAGTTCCAGCTTGACATCGTCTGACGCCAAAGTGGGCTGGCCGGTAGAGTCAAGTAGCTGTACAAAAATATCGACAGTAGTATCAGCTTGCGAGATCCTGTCTGGAAACACATTTACTTTTAGCGATACAGGCTGTGTCTGTGAAATTACGACGTTGGTTACGGTATTCAGATCCTCGGAACCGACATTAGACATGGCCTTGATAAACGCGTTGCCCGATTTTTCAAGTGACTTGATGACACCGGTAGCGTAATAACTGCCCTTCTTTATCGTTATTGTATCAGAGCTCAGCTCTACAAGTGATCTTTCATAGTCAAATCTGACGGTCAGGTCTTCAGCTGCTTGCACGATATTACCGTTGTTTTCTAAATATACAGAAAACGGCATTTCAGCTTGTACCTGCATCTTGTCAGAAGGTAGATTTATGACGATGTCAAAGTTTTTTTGGACTAGATTTGCAGCCTCCACAACCTTGAAATTCTTACTCACTATCTGGTTACCAAATAGCGCCGAGACTTCTGTCTCGCCTGTTACGTACCCAACGTCGACGTTAAACCTAGCATAATCGCTTCCTGCAGGGATTACGACTCGTGGCGGCACTAGCGCTATTGAGGTATCTTTTGAAAGCAGTTCAACTTCCAGATCACGTGGTGCAAGCACCGGCCCGCCGGTAATGTTTGATACTAGCTTGACAAAGCCAACAGGATATACCGCCTTGCCTGTCTCAACTATAGAGGGGGCAAAATTTAGGCTCAATACAAAGCTATCGTTGTTGTCAAACGCATGCACATGTGTGGAACTCTGGACAAATATCACGAATGTCATTACGGCAAAGCAAATCAATGTACAGGCAAATCTAGTTGTTTTACTCAATCCTCTTTACCCGTCTGTTTGCCTCTTGATCGCAATCGCTTGCCTATTGACATTAGTCTGTAGGTTGACTATACAGACAACATGCAAGGTTGAAGAAAAAGGGAGGAGGGGCTGGCCTAATTGATGCCCGGCACATAATTTGTAGACGAGTCGAATGCTCTTGTATCCGTGAACAGAAGGAAGGTAAAGAACACTGGCTGCGTCGGGTTATCTACTGGCCAGACCGTTGACTGGGGCATCGGCGCGCTTACGTTCACTCCTTGGTCGGACAGCTGTTTGTAATTGGCCGGCGGCGCGTTCTTGAGCGATGGGTCGTCAGGCATCGGCGTGAAGCTCTGCGCCTGCTCGGGTGTAAGGGGACCGACTCCGCCTGGCAGCTGCACGCCGCTTGGCACGTTGACTACAAACAACGCTACCACCAGCGGCAATGGCGAGTTGAACTGAAAGTCGCTGTAGAACTTGCTTTCATCAATCACGCGACCAACCATCAGGTGTACGAATATCTTTTCGGCAACCAGTTTATGTCCTCCGTCAGTGATATCATAGACATTGGCATGCCCATAGAGTGCTACTCTGTTCATGAACATCGGCGCATCTGACCTGTCAACCATTGAGTGCCCGTGCTGTATCTGGTCAAATGCCACGCCGTTGCCCGCACTCAGGAATGCCGGCACCCCGGTAGGCGCTGGCGTTAGCTTTGGATCAGCGTTGTTCCACATCGTGTCTATCAGCTCGACGCTGTACTTGTGACCTGCTACTTGGTGGTCGCCGTAGGTTATCGGGACAGTGTATTGTGCGGTAAACCTGTTGTCGCCTTCTTTGCCAGCTTCTTTAAAGACGCCTTTGAAAGTGGCTTCTTCTGACATTACGCCGCAGTTCAACACGTTGTTTGCGCACGTGAAGGTGCTGTTAAAGAACGGGAATATTCCGCCCGGGCCAAACACGTTTGTCCTGCCCACTGCCGGCTCGTAAAGAGCATTTGAGGCAAAGACCTTGACGTAAGGCCGGTCCATCGCACCTGCCGCCTGTGCTGCGTTGCCTGCGTTCATGGCTGCAATCGCCGGAACCATTGCGACAAGCATTGCCACAATGGTCGCGCCGATGTAGACGCTGGTCTTGACTTTTCCGTTTTCGTCACGTATGGATTTCATTGTGCATCGATTTGCCCGGGCAATAAAGGATTTTTTCCCAACTGACACCCAAATCTCTCCCAAATATGAACAACTTTATATCGACCGGCAAGAGGGTTTTTTCAATCCAGATGCTTGGTTTTGCTAGCTTGGCCGGCCTGTTTGTCCGGATTCCCTTCATATTTGCTTCTGCCGGCCCGGGTGGCGGTGGGTATATCGACCCGCGCTTCAAGCGTGTGCTCTGGTACCTGATCGGAAGCACGAAAGGTGGAGTCAACAGGGCGAAAATAATAGACCTTGTCAACTCCCACCCTGCGAACGCCAACCAGATAGCATCTGAGCTAAAACTTGACTACAAGACAGTGATTCATCATTTACGCGTCCTGTCTGAGAATGGGTTGATTGTCACGGACAACAAGGATTCCTACGGTGCAACATACTTTCTGACTCCTCTTATGGAGAACAACTACCCATCCTTTCAGGAGATATTGGCAAGAATTGGGAAAAAGTAAATTAGGCAAGGATGGAGGCAGGATGGCATAGATGGACTTTATGTTGGGCGCTGCGGGAGCCGCGCTCCTTAACATTGGCCTGCTTGGAGGGATCGTGGCAACTTATATCCAAAATATGCGCCTCATCAAGTCCTACTTTACCGCGGGGCTAGTACTTGTCGCATCACTTTTCATAGTTCAGAATATCGTAATAGTGATCTTTTGGTCAAATCTGTACATGGCAGGGCCGGCGATAAAAGACATCGTTGACGCAGCTGCGCCGTACCTTTTTGCCATAAACGCAGCGCAGTCTGCTGGACTTGCAGTGCTTCTCTGGATCACAAGAAAGTAAAAGGATGGCCGGGTGCGGATGAATAAATTTTGGGTTCCTAGGTAGTGAGCAGCGGGACTTTTTGGGTGCTCTCGTGCTCTGTTATGAGCTCTGTCATGCGAGAGTAGCAGTTTAGGAACTCCCTTCCCTTTTCCGTCGTCCTGTACACAAGCGATCCATCTGATACATCTTGGGCGATCAGTCCTTTGCCCAGCAACTGGTTTAGGTAGTGTAGGATCTGTTCGTAGCTCAGGTTCGCTCTGTACATGATATGCGTCTTCTTTATCCCCGAAGTGGAGAGGGCTAGCACGTCGGCCATGATTTCGATCTTGCCTCTATTGTTCTTGCGTTCAGACATGGAGTTGCTAAGGTCCTAGATGTTATATTAGGGGCATGGCGGAATTTACACTCTGGAACGGCCGTTCCAGCTAGCCTGGGAAACTTGTATGCGGGAGCGGCGATTTACGACAGCAAGCGAAGAACGTGCAATTATAAAATGGCAGAATGATCTTGCTGACGAAAAAATGCAAGCTGTTAATTCTTGTCGCCGGTGCTGTTGCCAGAGCTCTTGTTTTTCTCGCTTTCGTTAGCGCCGGACGAACTACTGGATGAATTCGAGCCATCTCCATGATCACCGTCAACGAGGTCTTTTGCTTCGTTGAGTGCCTTGTACGCCGCTGACAGCGACTCTCTTGCAGAGTCGTAGTCCTGCTGGTCTATGCTTGACCTAGCTCTCGCGATCAGTGATAGTGCCTCTTGGACCTTTGCCGTTGCCTCCGGGTTGGAGCTAGTCTCATTGAGCAGAGTGACAGCCCTTTGTTCAAATTTGTCCGCCACGTTGGCTAGCCTGTTGGCCTCATCACTTGAATCGGTGCTGTTTGCGGTAGAAGCAACCGCCTTTTTGTCCTGTGCCCCTGTATCGCTAAAGAGCTCTGCCCTTATTCCTTCAAGCAGGCTGTTTACCTGCGCAAGGCGTGTTTCTGCGCCCTGTAGGTTGCCATCGTCGATCATTTGCCGCGAGCTTGCAAGGAGCGACGCGGCAATTGCAAATTCCCTTCCCTTTTCCACCTGGTTCTTGCTAGCTAGGTCTTCGAGCCTATAATAGAATTCCTGCAACCTGTTGTATGTTTCAGTAATGTTCGCTGCAGAGCTGTTTGTGCCGGCCTGCTGCTCTGCATTTTGCTCAAATAGCATCAGGCGATCTGACGAAAGCGCGTCAAGCACTGCCCTAAAGTCTCTGATGGCAAGTATCGCCTGTTTTTTTGCCTCTGCAGCGTTTCCAAAATCAACTGCCTGCGCCGCAAGTGACGTCTCTGAGATGCCCTTGCTGTACCTGTCAACAACATCTGCAGGCAGGACGTAGTTGGCATTGATCAGCTCCTGCACTCTCGCATTGACTGCCTCCTGCGCCTGCATGACAACATTCTTTATCATGCGCAATTCCAGCCGGCTACCTGCGCCTGTCTGGCTGCTGGAGACTGTAAAGATAGAGGTGGACGTCAAATCAGTGTAGGATGCGGATATAGAATATTGGCCAAGGCCACAATCAATCTTGACCGGCCTTGAGACAAACGAGCTGTCCGCTGCCGGCAATATGTTCTGGACAGCGCAGCTCTTCCCATCAGGCCCTGTCACCTGAATGACTACGGCATAGCCGCTAGGCGAGTCAGAAGGAATGACGCCGACGACTATCACTTTCTCGTCCACGGAATAGATGTTCTTGTTTGTAGTCACGATAAAATTTTCTGCATATGCCGAAGCAATCGGCACAAGCAGGATAAGCACTATCAAAGATACGATTATCATTTTCCTATTTGCCAATATGCGGGCAACTGTATCCAATCTGCTACTAACCACCTAATACTTTCGCCAGCCATTATATCAGGAACCCTTGGAACGGCCGTTCCATCTGCCTCGTGTTCAGGATTTGCCTACGTTAGGTGCAGAGCGGCACGTGGCAGCCGAGGCATATATATTACTAAAGCGACAGAGTTTGACTATGCGCCTGTCGCTTGCGGCGATAACCCTAGTTTCAATGTTGGCATTGCTTCCCGTGCTGGCGTTTGCACAGAACGAGCAGGCATTTAATGTCCTCAAGGCCAAGGGGACGGAAAGCTTTACACTGCATTATGATTCGACAAACCAAGACTCAAAGAACCCATTTGTCTACACGTTTGCCCCACCCAAGTCGCCAAGCTGGATACTTACGATACGAGACAACCTGACTTATGTCGACAGGGAGGGCGCAAGAACAGTAATCAAGTTGCAAGAGCCGGCGCCAAGCGAGAAGTATATTGAAATTATAATGTACGGTGACCACGACGCAAAGAAATACCTAGTTTCAGTCAACACGCATGAAACAGGATACCAGAGAATGTACGATAACGACCTTGGCGGCTGGTCAACTGAAGGACCGATATCAGTAGGACACGACATCAACCAAGGCCTCTCGGTGACGGACGGCAAGAGGATTGTGATAGACAGGCTAGACCTTCAGGGATTTGCGCTGGGCTCTATCACAGTGTACGGCAATGATGGCGGCGACAACTCTACCTCGCTTGCAAACGCGTACTCGGGCAATATTTCATTTGAGCTATTTTATGGAGATTTCAAGGAGTCGCAGGTTTATTACGTGCCGGCTGCAGTGATGGCAGGCGTCGGCGGCCTTGTGGCAGGCTTGCTGATATTCAAAAAGAGGAAGTCAGACTAGAATAGTACCTGCAGGATTTTTTCAAGTCGCACGCCGCGCAGTTGGGCTTTACCGGTAGGCAGATGTTCTGGCCGTACATTACGAATGTGTCGTTTACTTTAGTCCAGAGCTTCCTGTCGACCATCCTGCTCAGCTCCAGCTCGGTCTGCTCTGGTGTCTTTGTGCTGACAAGCCCGAGCCTGTTTGATATCCTGTGCACGTGTACGTCGACAGGTATCGCCGGCTTGTTAAAGGCATAAACAAGGACACAGTTGGCAGTCTTTCTTCCAACGCCTGGAAGCTCTAGCAGGCGCTCGATGTCAGAGGGCACCTGCCCGGCAAACCTGTTGACTATCTCCTGTGCTACTTGCTTGATGCGCTCTGCCTTGACATTGTAAAAGCC
>JAJPHX010000074.1 GCA_021325075.1 Nitrososphaeraceae archaeon
GGCATCACCGGCCCGATATTCTACTATTCGCTTCTGGGGCCGGGCGGGGCATTTGCCTACAGGGCGATAAACACGCTTGATTCAATGGTCGGCTACAAGGACGACTACTACCAGGACATCGGATGGATGTCTGCAAGACTTGACACCATTGCCAATTATGTGCCTGCAAGGATAACCGCATTTTTGATGGTGGTGTCGGCCAAGATCCTTGGCGCGGACTGGAAGAACTCGCTTCATGTCCTGCACCGGGACCACGGAAAGACCTTTAGCCCAAACGCCGGCTACCCGATGGCAACTATGGCCGGGGCGCTCCGCGTCAGGCTCGAAAAGGTTGGCCACTATGCCCTTGGAGACGAGCAAGAGCCGGCGACGCTTGAAAAGTGCAGAACCGCGATATCGATAATGAAGCTTACGACGCTTCTGTTCTGCGCCGTCGTGGCAGTGCCGGCGATGTCAGTTTTATATCTAGCTGGCTGGTGGAGGTTTTTGCTTGGCATCCCTTAGGCCCGTGCAGTCGGTGCTTTCATTCCTGACTATACTGCCGGCAGGCAGGGGTGACCACGACATACACTATGTTGCAAGGAACATGTACCTGTTTCCGGTAGCCGGCGCAATAATTGGCGCAATAATTGGCGCCATGGCATTTGGAATTTCTTTTTTCCTCCATCCCCTGCTGGTAGGGCTTTTGGTCGCTGGCGCTCTCGTGATAATGACTGGCGTGCATCACACTGACGCCTTGGCAGACTTTGCAGACGGGCTGATGGCAAAGGGCGACAAGGAGAAGAAGCGAAAGGCAATGCTCGATCCTGCTGTTGGCTCTGCAGGGGTGGCGGCACTTGTCATGTACTTTGCCGGCATGATAATCGTGTTCCAGACAGGCGGCTTTTCCTCGGGCTTGCAGCTTTTCGCCAGCATAATAGCGGCTGAAGTTATTGCGAAATACGTCATGGTGCTTCTTGCCAACCGCGGGCTGTCTGCATGGGAAGGCTTTAGCTCGCCTTTCACCGCGGCCATGAAGGACAGGAACAGGATGCTTGCTGCAACAGGGATTATGCTTGGAGTTGTATGTTTCTCTGCAAGCTATGCTGGTCTGGCGGCGCTTGCAGTTTCGCTTGCAATAGCAGGCTTGATGAAGCATGTCTCTGGCAAAAGCTTTGGAGGCATTTCCGGCGACGTGCTTGGCGCGTCGAACGAAGTGACCCGGCTTGCTTCCCTGATCGTGCTATCGTCGTTGCCGGCAGTACCACTGGTGATGACTATTCTTTGATAGCTGCCGTGATGTGCGGGGGCAGGGCGACTAGGATGAAGGCAGGCATTGAAAAGCCTATGCTAAAAATAAATGGTATTCCGATGGTCGAGCGTGTAATTTTGGCTCTGGAAGGCTCTGGCAAGTTTGAGCGCATAATAGCAGCAGTATCGCCCGGCACCCCAAGAACCAGAGAGTTCCTGCAGTCAAGGAATATCGAGGTGATTGAAACTGCAGGAGAGGGCTATTCCCAGGATCTTTCACGCATACTGGGTCTAAAGCCCGGCAAGATTTTCGTGACGCCGGCGGATATCTCGCTGCTGGATTCTAAAACAGTCAGCGACATTGTCGTTCTTGTTTCACACAGGACAGCGCCAGCAATTTCTGTGGTAATGGACAAAGGGTTCGTTGAAAAGCTTGGCGTCAAGCCTAGTGTCACGCTTGAACTTGACGGAGAGCAATACTGCCATTCTGGCATAACCGTTTTTGACTCCGCAAAGGCAGTCTCCGGCCCGGTTGAAGAGCAATATGTTGTAATGAATGAAATGGAAATTGCAGTGAATGTCAACACAAAAGAAGAGTTGGAGCTGGCTGAAAAATTACTGGTCCAGCGTGCCAACGACTTTGCCAAGGATGCTGGCGTTTGAGCCGCTTTTCTGCGCTATAGGCTCGCCGCACGACTTGCAGTTGATATCCATGGTGGTATGCGAAAACACTACGGTCTTTTCGCCGCATTTTTCGCACTGCACAGACAAAAAGCTGCTTCTTGGCTTTGGCACCATTACCTTTTCCCGCTTCATATTACTACCCTATCTCCAGCTTGCGGATCCTCTGGCCTTGCTTCATCGTCTTGAACTGGCATGTTTTACAGGCATAGCGTAAAGTCATTTTCTTGGTGGTCTTGGCAGTCCTCTTGAGCTCGGGGAACTTTTGGCCGCCGTAACCTTTCTTATCCTCAGCGTGCCTACGCGCGCCTTCTGCCACAGTCCTGTCCTTGCCCTTCTTGTATAGAGCCACGGTCTGGACCGTGTGAGTCTTGCATTTTGGGCAGAACTTGCGCATTTCCTTCTGCATCTTCATACCTGTCTGGTTCTTTTATAGGGTAATTTAATGTATATCTGCATATGTAGGGGTCCCGGAGCTGGGACCGCATCAGTAAATCTAATATACTAAGTGTTACAAACCCTCCAGTAGTATGTTCGAATTCCTGTTAAGACAATCGATAGAACCAGCTGCATTCGGTGTCTGGATACCACTGACCTTCGGACTAGTCGTAGGCTTGGCCTATGCGATTGCCTCAGCCATGAGGCGCAGTCGCTAAGGCGCCTAACCTTTCTTTTTACCTCTTTTTATGAAACAGCTTAATAGCCAGCGTTTAGCATACTCTAGCCATGGGCATAGGCCTTTTGCATCGTGAGAAAAATGAGTGCGACGACTGTCACGAAAAGTTTTCATCTTATGACGAGCTGGTGAACCATGCAAGAGACGTTCACAGGCGCCACCTCATAAAGTGCAGGTACTGCGGCAAGCAGTTCGTCCATGAGAAGGACAGGCTGCATCATGAGAGGGAGGAAAGGGAAAAGAAGGTTGACGCCCGCAGACACAAATTTTAAAGTGCCTCAGTCTTTTACATAGTGCATGGATTTTGCAGCCAAGGTAGGTGCCTCGAAGGAACGTAGGATCATCGTCGACTCGAACCAGACTACAAGTTTTCTCTGGGAGGGCGAAAATGTGCTCTCGACTCCCTCTATGATAGCCGAGATGGAGGAGACCTGCCGGCTCCTTCTCAAGGAGCAGGTGATACCCGACCAAGAGTGGGATTCGGTGGGGACCATAGTGGACATCAAGCACCTTGCGGCCACCCCTGTCGGCGCCGAGGTCTTTTTCAGGGCCAAGGTGCTCGCAGTCGAGGGCAGGCGTGTCATGTTCGAGGTCGAGGCGCGTGACAAGCTTGAGAAGGTAGGCGAGGGTAGACACGAGAGGTTCATAATAAATGTCCCTCGGTTCAGGGTAAAGTTCAACGAGAAGCTCAAACAGCTTGGAATGCAATAGTTACGTCAAAATCTATAAAAGACGCAAGGCGATTTGTGTAATTATTCTATAAAGGTGATATGTGAGAATGGCATCGATTCAGACGACCGCTGGCGGAATGCCAGTGCTGATATTAAGAGAAGGAAGCAAGGAAAGCAAGGGAAAAGAAGCTCAAAAGAATAACATTACCGCGGCAAAGCTTATCGCAGAGATTGTGAAGACAAGCCTGGGCCCAAGAGGCATGGACAAGATGCTTGTAGACACTCTTGGCGACGTTACAATAACAAATGACGGCGCGACAATCCTGAAGGAGATAGACGTACAGCATCCTGCTGCAAAGATGATGGTCGAAGTGGCCAAGTCTGTCGACAATGAAGTAGGCGACGGCACTACGTCTTCTGTCGTTTTCGCCGGCGCCTTGCTTGAAAGGGCAGAGGACCTTGTCAACAAGGACGTCCACCCATCGGTAATAGTCGACGGCTACAACGCGGCTGCAGAGCAGGCATTGAAGCTTTTGGAAAAGATTGCAGTCAAGGTTGACGTTTCAGACAAGGACATGCTCTTGAAAATTACAAGAACCAGCATGGACTCAAAGCTGGTGTCAGACGACAGCCCGGTGCTTGCCCAGATAGTGGTTGAAGCCACGAAGCAGATAGCAGAAAAGGTTGACGGCGGCCTAAGAGTAGACCTTGATGACATCAAGGTAGAGAAGAAGGCCGGCGGCTCGATGCGCGATACAAAGCTGATCAAGGGAATAGTCTTGGACAAGGAAGTAGTGCATGCAGGCATGCCAAAGAGGATCGAAAACGCCAAGATAGCGCTCATCAACTCGGCCTTAGAGATTGAAAAGACGGAAATGAGCGCAGAAATCAGGATTTCTGACCCGAAGCAGATGCAGATGTTCTTGGAAGAAGAGAACCGCATGCTAAAATCAATGTCTGACAAGCTCAAGTCGTCTGGTGCAAACGTTGTGCTGTGCCAGAAGGGAATAGACGACATTGCCCAGCACTACCTTGCAAAAGCAGGGATACTCGCAGTAAGGCGTGTCAAGGAATCTGACATGACCAAGATGTCTCGCGCAACCGGAGCAAGAATAGTCAACAACCTCGACGACCTGACTGCAAAGGATCTAGGCAGCGCAGAGCTGGTTGAAGAAAGAAAAGTTGAAACTGACAAGTGGGTCTTTATCGAGGGATGCAAGAACCCAAAGGCAGTCACCATACTCGTGCGCGGAGGCTCACAGAGGGTTGTCGACGAAGCTGACAGGTCGCTGCATGATGCATTGATGGTCATGAAGGATGTCCTTGAGCACCCAGCAATCGTTGCAGGCGGGGGCGCCCCCGAAGCCTACATCGCAAACGAGCTGAGGCAGTGGTCAAGCAGCCAAGAAGGCAGGGCGCAGCTTGCAGTGCAAAAGTTTGCAGACGCGCTGGACGCAATCCCGCTGAACCTTGCAGAAAACGCAGGCATGGATCCGATAGACACCATGACAGAGCTTCGCGCAAGTCAGAGCAAGGGAGCCAAGTGGACAGGTGTTGACTGCAGAAACACAAAGGTCGCAGACATGTACAAGCAGAACGTGCTAGAGCCACTGGTGGTCAAGCAGCAGATAATGAAGTCTGCCACCGAGGTTGTGACCATGATCCTGAGGATCGACGACGTGATCGCTTCAGGCAAGTCCAAAGGACCATCTGGCCCGCCAGGCGGTATGGGGGGCATGGGTGGAATGGGCGGCATGGGCATGGAGTAAACCTCCACTCTTTTCTTCTTTCTCGCAAAATACCCTTATACGACTCTGTCTTCTTGCACTTCCTAGTGGTCATAATTGAAAAGTTAAAGCAGCTGAGCATCGTCGGCTCGATAGTCGTGATGCCGGACTTTTTCGTTGATCGAATTGTAAGGCTCGAGTCAAAGGAGAAGCTTTTCGACGCCCTGACTGAAAAGGCCAACAGAGGAGGAGGTAGCGTCAGGGGCGTCCCGACTGTAGACGTCAAGGGCGGCAACGCGGTCAATGTGGCGTACTGCCTTGCAAAGCTTGGTATCAGAATCACTCTCTTTACAGTGGCAGACGAGATGGGCGCCACGATGATCAGGCAGGCCTTTTCGCAATTTGGCGACAAGGTAAACCTGAGGATCAGTGCCGGCAGGGGCGGCCTCACCACCGCGTTTGAGTTCCCACATGGAGATACGCGAGTAAACGTGATGGTCAGCGACATTGGCGACAATGAAAATTTCGGACCTGAAAGGATTGAAGTAGATAAGACGCTTTTGAAAAACGCCGACGGTGTCATGCTGACCAACTGGGCCAGCAACCTGAAAGGGACGGAGCTTGCAGAATTTGCGTTCAGGAACTCACCAAGTGCCTTTCACTTTATCGATCCTGCTGACATTGAAGCAAGAAAGCAGGATTTTCGCGTGTCGCTTGAAAGGCTTGCCGGGCTCACAGACTGCCTCAGCATAAACGAGAATGAGTGCAATTCGCTTGCCGATGAAATTGGGCTAGGCCATGTCCTTGGTGCAAGCTATGGCGCGGACGAAGTTACGCTTGCGGCAAAAAAGCTGGCAGAAAAGATAGGAATTAGCACTGACCTACACACAAAGATAGGAGCGGCGTGGTCTAATGGAAAAGAAAGTGCATTTGTTCATGCCATAAAGGTTGAGGCAAAGACCCTGACGGGCGCCGGCGATTCGTGGGACGCCGCAGACATCATCGGATATCTTGCAGGGCTTGCGCCGCAGGAAAGGCTGCTGTTTGCAAACTGCTGTGCGTCGCTCTACGTCAGGGACCCGCAGGGCGAGCCACCGACGATGAACAAGGTTTTCGAGCTTGTAGAAAGGGTGCAGTAATCAGGCCATCTTTTCCGGATCAAATGGCTCCTTTATAGAGCGCAGCATGAAAAGCATCTTGTTGATATAGCGCTGCTTTGACGGGACTTCTACTAGCTTGCGCTGGTAAAATTCAACAAGATGATCGATGAGGCAGCTGGCGTCCTGCCTGCCGTCAGAGATGTTGGCAAGTATCATCGAGTACCAGTATTCCACCAGAGCATCTTCGCCATGCTTTTCCTCAAGCTCTACAAGGTAGGCAAAGTTGGAGTGGCAATTCCTGCACAGCCCATGGTGGGCTTTTGCATACGACTCTGATGCGAGGTGGCCACACCTTGCCCTTAACATGCCCTATATACGCGTTAACGATATTTGAACCCTGACAGCTATTTTAAATGACATACAGACCAGCAATAATTGATGCTAGAAGCAGAGGATGCAATCAGGGTAGTCGACACGGTAGCCAAGAACCTAATTGGCGTAGCAAACAACAAGTCAAACTTTGAGAGGCTGCCAGACACGTACTGGGGATACTATGCAAGGGGGCATGATAGCAAGGGCAGATTCGGGGTCATCGTGACTTACTCTGAAAATGGCGCTGACGTTGACGAGCTGATCAAGATGTACGAGCAGTGGGCCGCCAAGAGCAAGGCTAGGTCACCTGCTCAACCACCCACTCGCGAAACTTTGCAATAGCAAAATCTTCAGACTGTTTCACAAACTCGGGGTCCTTGACGCGCCACTGGTCCTGTGGTATGCCATCAAAGAACTCTTGCATGCACAAGATGAAGCGGAAGCGCAGGTTGCGCGGGTTTTCTGAAATGCCATAGCGATAGAGTATTTCTGCTATCTTGCCAAACTCTACGTCGTAGTTGCGCTTGAACGCGGGAACCTTGAAAGTTTCCTCAAGGATGAAAGTTATTGAATCAAGGTCGCCGCGTAGGGTAATCATGCTTTTTGTGCGGATTTTAGCATGTCCAGCTTTTTAGAATATACTATCTTCATGTTGGCGTCAAGGTTGAGGTTGTATTTTGACGCAAGATAGTAGAGAAGTGCGGCTGATTCTGTTATCTCCATCTTGGCGTGCTCGACGTTATTCTTTTCCATTGCAAACGCGATTTCGCCGATCTCCCTCACTAGGTGTATGAACGCGGCGGACCTATCATCACCAAATTTCTTATCATAGTATTCAACTGCAATAGAGCTCATTACGCATTTGTTCCGGATTGCGGGGTATAAAAGTTGTCAAGGCCATTACTATCATTCTAACTTTGCCTATTCAAAAAATCATCTTGGCCATAGGCCGTAGTTTTGCCATATTTTGTGCATTTTATCTTGTGCTTGCTAGGTAGCTTGTCAAGTTCCGCGCCTTGCTCGAAAGTTAAGTCTTGAGCATAATGCCGCAGTGCTTGCATTTTAGAGAAATAGCGCTAATGGTATTCAAAATAACATAGTAAGCGTTTGATTCTAAAAGCATATACCAAAGCTTCGTTACCTGATATCATGGCAAAAATGTTGACCTGTCCATGCGGGTGGACAGTTATATCTCCTCAGGGAGATGAGGACATAAAGAAACATACGAAAATTCATCTGACTGATACCCATCCGGGAACAAGCATGACAGAGGAAGAAATTGGAAAAATAATCAAGACTGTTTAGTTTCTTCCAAAATAATTGAATAGCTACTTGGATTTTGATGATGAGATCTTTCGTTCGATAAGAGTATCTATCCAATTTGGTCTTTTAGGTTCAATGATTTCCTTGAATATCAAAAGAGAGCATGATCTGACACCATCATATTCAAGTGCTTTTACAGCTGCTTCCTCCGGCTCTGCCAGAGTGAAACCAAAGAGATTGGCAAGAAGGACTCCCCCTTCGGAAGTACGTATGGACCAGAGCTTCTCTCCATACATCTCGCTTAGTCGTTTAACGACTGCAAACTGTTTTGATTCCTCAACCAACATCTCCAATTCATAGAATATCAGGCCCTCTTGCTTCTGGGTGTTTATTATTGCCCGGATCAGCAGTGCATTTGAATCAAGAAGCTTTGTAATCCTATATTCAACCATTCTGGGCGTTATTGACAGTTCTTGAGCAAGGTCTTTAGCATTACACAGAGCATCATATCTTAGCTTTTGAATTATTTGCCAATCTAGCTTATCCGGTGAAGAATGTGGTTCTTTGGCTGCTCGGACTCCGAGGTTCATCTTGGTCAACTCGAACCTATTGACTAATATGCTAGCAACCTCCTCGATCTCTTTAGGTGAGGCACCAGCTATGCTAACCGATACTACTTGTCCCAAGTAATCAACTGCTTCAACAATATATGGAACTTGCTGGATATTCTCCACGATCCGATGCTTTGTGGTAATGTTTACAGCTTCGAGTCTGTACGAATTCAAGTTCTTTACGCCAAAGAGTGCCAAGTTAGGCACCGCCTGGTAGTATTTTATGAAACCATCATCCTCCATTTTCTTTACTCTGACTCGAACTGTCTTTTCATCCAAGCCCAGCTTTCTGCCAATGGCGAGTGGGCTAACGCGCCTGTCGGTAAATGAATCATAATCCAGACCTTTGAATGCCATTTCACAGAATATCCTCACATCTTTGGCGTCCAAGTGGGCATCAATCTTCCTGCATTCTCCGGCTCAAGTGTAGGCAATAAGGTTATAGCTGTAAGGAGCATTTTGTAGAATACGGGTGTCGGATTCCCGTCCACAATTAATCATCCGTTGACTATACTGACACTATGACAGAAAAAATGTCAGCAGAAAAAACTGTGAACGGAGTAGATTTCGACAACCTCTTCAAGACAGTAGTAGCAGTCAAGGGCAATCCGACTATCGCGAAATTCAATTTCAGAGCGAAGAACAGATGGATCAATGGCGGAAACAATCGTACAACAGTGAACGAGTTCTATGGCGCTTGCCAGACACACAGCCGAAGCAAGCCCTTCGAATACGTGAAGGACGAACCACCGGTACTGCTGGGCCAAGACCAAGGCGCAAACCCGGTGGAATATGCTCTAGCGGCGCTAGCGGGATGTCTGACTACGAGCCTCATCTACCATGCAGCAGCACAAGGAATCAAGATAGACGAGGTAGAATCAACACTGCAAGGCGACTTAGATTTGCAGGGTTTTCTAGGATTGTCAGAAAACATCCGAAACGGGTATGAGAAGATTGACGTGACTTTCAGAATAAAGGCCGATGCACCAGAGGAAAAGCTTCAGCAGCTGGTAGAGCTTGCACAAAAGCGCTCTCCTGTATTCGATATGATTTCAAACCCCACTCCTGTACACGTCCATCTTAAAAGCAATTAGGCAAAAAAGCCTGCGAAGATGCCTCTGCAGGCCACTTCACTATTTTTTAATTATGAAAGAATTATTGTTGTTTTTAAGCTGTATTGAAGGTAAGATTTACTGGTAAAAAGGTGCGGGGGGTGGGATTTGAACCCACGAACCCCTAAGGGATGAGGTCTCCCAGTCATCAGACTGTAACATCTGAGCATCGCGTCATAGAGAATATGATCTCACGCCGTTGACCGGGCTTGGCAACCCCCGCCCACACGCTCGTTTTGCTACCTAGCGAATATAATATCGTTTTGTGGCATTATTCGATTTTGATCGGCACGCCGCTATCGCTCTTGCCCTTACTTGCAAACGACACTTCCAGTATGCCGTTCTTGTAAGTTGATTTGGCTGATTTTGGGTCGACTATTTCTGGCAAATCGATCTTTTTGTGGTAGCGCGGCTGGCCGGTGACTGACTCTATAGTCAATGAATTTTCGTCTGCTGACAGGCGCAGGTCTTCCTTGTTGACACCAGGCACTTCGGCGACTATTCGGATCTCGTTTTCTCCCTTGATTACATCAACCAGTGGCTCGCGCTCTTCCTTGACTGCAAGGCCGCCTCCAAGCAAGTTGGGAAAGGCGTCGATGTTGCCAAACTTGCGCACGACTGGCTTGCCGTCAGAACCTATCTTAACAGAATAGCCGTACACTATCGGGCCCATTTCGCGAACTATGGAGCCGTCGTCCATCTTGCGCTCCTTCACCAAATTCTTTGGAACCTGCTGCTCGACATTCTTGAAAGCTTCCTGCATCATCTTTTCCATTTCCTTCATCATATCGTCAATGTCTGGGAACCACGAGCCAAAGCGCTTTCTCTTTGAGCCAAACCATTCGTCAAATGGTGAAGACATTATACCTCAAAAATGGGTGAAGATTGTATTTTAAAGTATTTGTTTTAGCCCTCGTCGAGCTCCCTGTCCAGCTCCTTGAGAAGCGACTTTTGTTTGTCATTCAGCTTGCCCGGCACCTTCACGTTTATCCTCACGAGCTGGTCACCTCTCCCAGACCTGCCGTAGCGTGGCAGCCCCTTGCCCTTCACCCTCAACACGGTGTTTGCCTGAGTGCCCTGCTGGATTTTCAGCTTTTCCGAGCCTTCAAGCGTAGGAACCCGAAGCTCGGACCCCAGCGCAAGATCAGTGAACTTGACGTCTAGATTGTAGAGCAGGTGTCCATCTTCCAGCCTTTCAAACCGCGTATCTGGCTTGACGTGCAGCCTGACGACAAGGTCGCCGGCTATGCCCTGCTCTGAAACTTCGCCTTCGCTCCTGAGCTGGTACGCCATGCCGTCTTCGACTCCGGGTGGGATTTCCAGCTTGATCTTTTTTGTCTGCCGCGCCCTGCCAGTTCCCCTGCAGTTGTTGCACGGCCTTTCGATTATCTGCCCTCTGCCTTGGCATGTCTTGCAGGGTTCCATCGTTACAAACGTAGAGAATCGGTTCTGGCTGTATACTCGTCTTGTCTGCCCGTGCCCGCCACATACTGTGCACCTGCGCGCCTTTGTCCCCGGCGCCGCGCCGGTGCCGCCACAGTTGTCGCATCTTCCAACGCGCGGGACTTCAACTTCCTCTTTCCTGCCCTTCAAGACATCTTCAAGCGTGAGCTCCATGTCATAGACGATGTCGCGGCCCTTGCGCCTTCCGCCAAACCCAAAAAGGTCTTCGCCAAAACCGCCAAAGCCACCCCGCCCGCCGCCAAACATCTGCTCAAAAATATCGCGAAAGCCACCAAAGCCCATGTCACGGAATATCTCCTCAAAATTGGCTTCAGATCCCCTAAATGCTTCGTCCGCGCCAACATGACCGTAGGTATCATAGCGCTTGCGCTTCTCTTCGTCAGAAAGCACAGCGTACGCTTCGGATATCACCTTGAACTTTTCTTCTGCTCCCGGTTCTTTGTTCCTGTCTGGATGGAATTGCAGTGCCAGCTTGCGGTAGGCGCCCTTGATCTCTTCGGTGCTTGCACCCTTTTGCACCCCGAGGACCTCATAATAGTCCTGCTTGCTGCTCACTGCTTTTCACCCTGCGCGCCTTTCAATTATTGTCACGGGGAAGGGTTTGGTCCTGCGGCAGTGCTTGATTCGCCGCCTGAAAAGCCGCCGCTGCCAGCTTCGGGACCAGCAGCACCACCTGCAGCAGACCCTGATGGAGCAGCACCGGCGCTCTGGTACGCCTGAGTGCTTATCTCTGCCAAGACATTCTTTAGCTCCTGTATCTTGGCCTTGATGCCTTCAAAGTTGTTGCTTGAAATGGCGTCGCGAAGCTCCTGCGTAGCCTTGTTGACCTTGTCTGCCTGCTCGGGCTTTATCTTGTCTTTTAGGTCCTGCTTCACCAGCTTGTCAGAAGCGTATATGAGGTTGTCTGCCTCGTTCCGAACCTCTGCCTCTTCTTTTTTCTTCTTGTCGGCCTCGGCAAACTGCTCCGAGTCCTTCTTTAGCTTTTCAATTTCGTCCTTGGACAGCTTGTTGTTTGCGGTGATTGTGATCTTGGCTTCCTTCTGGGTTGCAAGGTCCCTGGCTGCGACATTCATTATGCCGTTTGCGTCAATGTCAAATGTCACTTCAATCTGGGGCACGCCTCTAGGTGCTGGTGGAATTCCTGATAGATTGAACATGCCAAGCGACACGCAATCTGTCGCCATCGGGCGCTCGCCCTGCACCACATGGATTGTTACCGCAGTCTGGTAGTCGGCGGCTGTCGTGAACACCTTGCTCTTTTTTGTCGGTATCGTGGTGTTGCGCTCTATCAGCGGCTCTTTCAGCCCGCCAAGAACCTCGACTCCAAGCGTGAGTGGCGTGACATCGACTAGCAGGATGTCTGTCGACACGTCGCCGGCAATGATTGCGCCTTGCACTGCCGCGCCCATTGCCACTGCCTCCATCGGGTCGATGCCGCGCTCGGGTTCTTTATTCATGACCGATGCGACGAACTGCCTGACCATTGGCATCCTTGTTGGGCCGCCGATCAGGATTATTTTGTCGACATCTGCTGGCGTCATCTTGGCGTCCTGCATCGCCTGCTGCATCGGGTGCCTGCAGCGCTCTATTATCGGCTTTAGAAGATCTTCAAGCTTTGCCCTTGTCAGTTGCAGAACCAGGTTCTTTGGTCCCGACTGCTGGTCATAAGCAAGAAACGGCAAGTTGATCTCTGTCGTGACCACGTTTGAGAGTTCTATCTTGGCCTTCTCTGCAGCTTCTCTTATCCTCATCATGGCCGCCTTGTCGCCCCTCACATCAAGACCGGACTGCTTGCGAAATTCCTGCACAACAAATTCTACAAGCGTGTTATCCATGTCGGTGCCGCCAAGCTGTGTGTCGCCGGACGTTGACTTTACCTGGAACACGCCGCCGCCCATCTCCATTATGGTGACGTCAAGTGTCCCGCCGCCAAGGTCAAAGACCATGATCTTCAGGTCCTTGTTTGCCTTGTCAAGTCCGTACGCAAGAGAAGCTGCTGTCGGCTCGTTGATTATCCTTACAACTTGGAGGCCGGCAATTTCTCCTGCATCCTTTGTTGCCTGGCGCTGGTTGTCATTAAAGTATGCAGGGACTGTAATGACCACCCTGTCGACAGCCTCGCCAAGGAACGCCTCGGCGTCCCTCTTGATCTTTTGCAAAATGAATGACGAGACCTGTTGTGGTGTGTACTCTTTGCCATACACTTTGAACTTGAAGTCTGTCCCCATCTTGCGCTTTGCGGCAATGACAGTACCCTCTGGGTTTGAAATCATCTGCCGTCTTGCCGGCTCGCCGACTATAAGCTGACCTTCCCGTGTGAATGCCACTACAGACGGGAATGCCTTGCCGCCAACAGAGGTGCCTTCCGCCGCCTGAATTATCGTGGGCTTGCCGCCTATCATGGATGCGGCCGCTGAATTGCTTGTTCCAAGATCAATGCCTATTATTTTTCCCATTATTCTCAGTCTCCTTGACTACTGTTCGGTTCTTTAGTATCTGAAACGCTATTTTTAACTATCTTCTTTGAAATCTCGACCAGAGACGGCCTGAGCACCTTGCCGTTGAGTATATATCCTTTCCTTATTTCGCTTGTAACAGTGTTATCAGGCACGTCGTCCCGCTCGGAATATGCAATAGCGTCGTGCACATTTGGGTCAAAGGGGGTTCTGACCGTCTCGATTTCCCTCACGCCTTCTGAAGCAAGGAGCGAGTCGATGTTCTTCAATATTCCCTCCAGCCCCTCAATGACCACCGGCTCTGACTTGCCCTGCTTCGCGACCGAGAGCGCCCTCAAGTAATCGTCTCGTATGTTGAGAAATTTCAACAGCAGTTCCGCCCTGATCGTCTCTGCTTTTGAGGTGGCCTGCCTTTCCATCTGCTTGCGGTAGTTGTCAAAATCCGCCATGAGGTATTTTAGCTTGTTAAGGCTGCCCTCAGA
>JAJPHX010000179.1 GCA_021325075.1 Nitrososphaeraceae archaeon
AAAGTCGCCGCCACTGAAATCTCCGCCTCCGGCATCGGCACCACCGGCGTCTGACCCAGTGTCGCCGCTGCTGCCGTCAGCTGCCGCGCCCGCGTCCGTTCCTGCTCCGGCGTCACCGGCAAACCCGGTTTCCGCCGGGCTCAGGGCCATGTTCATCATCGACATCATGGACATGAAGAACATCGCGTTCATGATGCCAGAGAACAGCATCATCGGCAACCACATCCTGTTGCTGTCCATGTAGCTTTGCACCTGTGCGGTGTCGCCGTTGCTGTACCACTGCTGTATTTGCCGCGCCTGCTTCTCAAGCTCTGCCTTTTTGATGTTGAGCAGCTGCAGGCCAGTGTGGCTGATTGCATACTCGGCCTTCATGCCGCCAAAGAGCTTTTTCTTTTCAGTCTTGATTACAAGCCTCTGGGCTTCCAGATCGTTTACGATTAGCTCGACTTCAGCTTTGTCTAGCTTGGTTACTTTGGAAATCTTGTCAATAGTCTTGATCCCTCTTGAAATTGCGTCCAGCACCATAAAGTGGTTCGGACTCTCATTGACTTTAACTGACATTGATGATAATAGGCACGATGCAGGATTTAAACTGTATTTCTGGACAAAAAGGGAAGGAAGGCGGTCAGCCCGATCCGCATCCACTAAAGCCGCATTCGATGCACACGTTGCACCCTTCAGTGATTATCAGCTTTGCGCTGCATGTTGGGCAGCGGTCCTCGTTTGCATCCATCGGCTGCATCGCCGGCATTGGGGCTGGTTTCTTTGGAGCTGGCGCTTCCTGCTGCACTGCCGGCGCTGTTGCAATAGTCGCCTTGGCTTCTTCCTCTATGCCGGATTCCTTGAATATCTTTTGGACCTGTTCCAGAACATACGATTCCTTGATGTTGTTCTCGACATAGTCGGCGATGAACCTGCTCGGCTTGACTGCAAATGCCTTCTCGCCCGTGTTCTTGCCGGTGATGTGTAACACCTGCTCGTGTCGCGAGCCGTCCCTGAACACCGTCACGCCCTTCAACCCTAATTCATGCGACAAGAGATAAGCGCTCTTTACGTCCTCCGCGGTCACGTCGCCGGGCATGTTTATAGTCTTTGCAATTGCGTTGCTTATCCACTTTTGCCACACCGCCTGGGCCATCACGTGGTCGGTCCAGTGGATGTCGATTGCAGTAACGAATATCCTCTGCATCCACTCAGGGATTTCTGGGATGCCGCGAACGGAGCCATAGTTGTTTGCAACCTTGGTCAGTATGTCGTCGGTGTAAAGGCCGTGCTCCTTTAACATGTTCTCAAACACCTTGTCGGTGTAAAAGAACCTGCCAACCGTCACGCGCTTTTCATATACAAGAGCAAACACCGGCTCGACTCCGTTTGCAGTGTCGGCGATCATGGATAGCGTGCCTGTCGGCGCGATTGTCGAAGTCCACGAGTTTCTGATGCCGTGTTGTTTTATCTTTTCAATGAGCGTGTCCCAGTCATAAGTGTGGGTTTCTTTTGGCAGCTCGTAATAGCCTGCAACCGGAATCCTGCCTTTCACGTAGTCGCTGTCCTTGAACATAGAGAACGGGCCGCGTGCCTTTGCTATTGCGACGCTTTCTTCCATGCTAAAGTACGACACGGCTTCTGCAAGCTTGTTCATGAACTCATAGCCGGCCTTCGAGTTGTACGACTCTTTTAGCAAGAACAGCAAGTCTGCAATTCCCATTATGCCAAGGCCGATCCTCCTCGTCTCCTTTGTGGCCTTTGATATCTCCTCCACCGGGTACTTGTTCATGTCGATGATGTTGTCAAGGAACCTTGTCGCAAGCCGGATTGCCTGCTCGTAGCGCTGCCAGTCAAACTCGTACGCGCCATCTGCCTTGCGTTTCACAAAGTTTGCCAGGTTTATAGAGCCCAAGTTGCACGACTCGTATGGATACAGTGACTGCTCGCCGCACGGGTTTGTCGCGCGCAGCGGTCCATGCCTTGCGTTGATGAGCGGGTTGTACTTGTTGATGTTGTCAAAGAATATCACTCCCGGCTCGGCGCTCCTCCAAGCGCTCAGCGCGATAAGATCGATCAGCTGCTGCGCGTCGATCTGCCTTACCGGCTCCCTTGTCCTTGGGCTACGCAGCGTGTACTTGTGGTTGCCCTCCTTGTTGACAAGCGACTGCCAGAAATCTTCCCAGATGCCTACGCTCACGTTAAAGTTCTCAAATACGCCGGGCTTTGTCTTGGCAGTCACGAATTTTTCAATGTCGGGGTGCCATGCTTCTAGGATGCCCATGTTGGCTCCGCGCCTCTTGCCTCCCTGCTTTACCACGTTGGTGATTGTGTCGATGATGCTCATGAAAGACACCGGGCCGGACGCGACTCCTGAAGTGGAAGCTACGATGTCTCCTTCGTTTCGGAGGTCAGAGTAGTTTATCCCGACTCCGCCGCCGGACTTGAATATCATGGCGGCGTCGCTTGACGACTTCATGATTGCGGCCATGTCGTCTGGCATGTCAAGCACAAAGCACGCAGACAATTGTCCGAGCCTTGCGCCGGCGTTCATCAGGGTCGGAGTGTTTGGCAGGAAATCTCTGGATACCATAAGGTTGTAGTATTCCTCTATCCGCTCTTCGTACTGGGCCAGCTTGCCTTCTGCGATAAGCCTGAGCAGATCCTTGAAGCTCACCTTCATCTGCCCGTGCTTTGCAGAATAGACGTAGTGGCGTATCAGGGCTTCAAAGTGGTACTTGTTCAGGTAGTATTCGCCTATCTTTAGCTTGTAGCCAAAGTCGTCTAGCTTGTTGTAGTAGCGCTCGGCTTCTTCGACGCTCTGCTGCTGGCCGCCTGACAGGTTGAACACCGCAGGATCGTGCAAAATGTCTGCAATAGCCACTGTTACCGCGACCCTTTCAAACATCTGCTTCGGCCCTTCAATGATTTCGTTGTTGTCGTCGCGGAGCAAGTATCGCGCTGCAAGCACTCTTAGCGAATTAATGTCAAACGCCTTGTCAACTTCGTCAAGATCCTTCTTGTTGAGGATCTTCATCTTCTCGTCGCGGACCTTGCGCCTCTCGTGTCTGTACAGTATGTAGGACTTTGCCGTTTCCGACAGCCCTTCTTCTATCAGTATCGATTCAACCATGTCCTGCACGTCTTCCACGCTTGGAACCGCAGTCTTTTCCGCGCCCTGCTGCACCATTTTCTGGACTACTTTTGTGGCCAGCCTTTCAGCCAGAGGGTAATCAGGCTTGCCCGTTGCAACGAGCGCCTTGTATATCGCGTTTGAAATTTTCGAGCTTTCAAAGTTTACGACGCGGCCATCACGTTTGCGTATCCTTGCGATCAGTGTGCCAGAATTCGAATTTGAATTAAATTCAGTAACTCCCGCCATCCCGCACTATACAGAAAGCTACTTCTACTTATACATTTAATGCAAAATCGTGTATGTAAATTATGAGTAAAAGTATACACCGCTTTTTTAAAGCAAACAGAGCTGAAATCCGAATACAGCAGTATAATATTTCCAAAAAATGATTGGAAAGTTCTGGCAATTGCTATAAACTGTCAGCCTGTAAAAAATTCGCAGAAGCATGTATCATCGCGATTGCAAAAAGCAGCGATGATGCGGCGGAGCGCAGCTTTAGCTGCTATACTATAATCCTGTGCGGCGACTTGCAGAACTCGCACCTGTCTGCAGCAGTTTTTGAGCGCCGGCCGCAGGTTGTGCATACTGCAAGCCTGATGCGTGGGCGGAAGAAGGGCAGCTCTAGTGCAGCTTCTATCGCGCTCTTGGCTTCGGCTGGCGAGAGGTCAGTCAGGTCAAGCCCTGCGGCAAAGCCCCCGTTCAGCAGCCTGTCAATGGCCACGCATTCCTGAATTGCAGCTTTATCTGAGAGGATTTCTTTACCATTTAACGTCATTCCCTGGGAATAGCTGGCGGTATTCTGGGACTGGAGGAGCGAGATTTTGCCGTATTTCTCGGAATCGAGGCTGGCAAACCTTGTTCCGCTGTCGTCCGATATCATCGCTATGCCGGCCGCATCCTCTCCGAGCTGCTTGCCTTGGGTTCCTGCCACGTCAACCGCCGTCTTCAACACCTTCTGCAGTACTTCGGCGCCGCCGGAAGACTCGTGGCCAAGGATGTTGTAGACTGACTCTTTTGTGCCGGTAAGGTTGATCACGATGCTCGACACGCCGCGCTGCATCATTTGTGTGCTGCTGGCAAACGCCGGGAGTAGACCCTTCTTTGCATAGTCGGTTATCGTCTTCTTGCGCATTGACATGGCAGCAAGCGACGGTTTTATCATCAGTGCCAGTTTTGCGCGGAAGTAGGTTTCGTCCTTGTTTGATTCGTAGGCGAGCCTTGGCAGGTTTATCGAAAGCGAATGGAGAGTCATCGCTGCTGCCTTGCCGCCGGCAGACTTGCGCATCCCGCTGCCCGCGCGCAGGTTGCTGCTTATTGAAATCATGCCACCACTGCGCACTGCTGCAACTGCATGATCAAGGCTGTCCTTCATTTTGCCAACGAGTGCAAGGCCGATTCGCGGCACCGGAGTGGCATCAACATATTTGCGGTAGCCGTCCAAGAGCGCGCCGACCTGCTTTGCATCCAGAGAGTCTGCCGGAACCGCGACCGTGGTTGCAGGCAGGCTGGAGGAATATGAAGGAGCAGCTGACGACGCGACAAGAACTCTTGCAAAGCGCGACGCGATATCTTCTGGGTCTTTGATGTTTTTCAAAAGTGCCGGCACGACTCCTTCGAGCACAACCTCTGTGGACGCCTCTCTTGAAAGAAGCGACACCAGCGCGGGCAATGCAGAGGCCACATCGTCAGAGCCCTTGAGCGCCGGCAGCCTTGCCACGCTCAATAACCGCCCTTTCAGGTCAAGCCCTTCCTCAAGCTCCGAGACATCTAGGAATATAGTATCTGGCAGCATGCCCCATACGCCGCTGTTTGAGATGTTGATCTCGCCTGCCAGATGCATGTCGGCGATGTCCTTTGGTAGCGTGTTAAACACTAGATATTCAGAGAACACCGAGCCGGCGACCCTTGACATCACGCCGTCGATGCCATTTCTTCCTGCCTCTTCACTTGAGAACATCTCGACAATGTCAGAGGACGGCAGGCCGAGGCGCGCCAGCTTGTTGCGGTATTCCTCATGGCCGTGCTCTATGAGAACTGAATTTACAGTCTCGCGTATCAGAGACGACGTGAGGTAGGCTGTCTGGAACTTGTAGATCTTGTTCTCTACTTCCTCTGTTATCTTGTGTGCCTGCTCGACAGGCAGGTTGGCCTCCCTCACGAGCGACTGGATTATCTTGTGGGAGTTGAACTCCTCGATAGTGTGCTTGCTTGTCCTCACGTACATCTTGCCGCCCTCAATTATAGAGCGCTCCTCTATCTGCCTTGCAAGGCTCAGCACCAGCTTGCCAAGGTTCGTTATTGTATAGCGGCGCTCTGCCTTGTTGAGTGCAACCAGCAGCTGCCTCAGCAGTTTTCTCAAGTGATAGGCAAACTTGCCAGACTCTTTCTTTGATTTGAAGCCGGCGAGGGCCTTGAGCTCAGAGTATGTCAGTGGGCCTTTCGTGTTGAGTATCCTCAAGATGTCGATCCTGTTCGGGCTGGCCATGACAGAGAAAATCATCCTTACGCGTTTTGAAGCAGATTCTAAGACCCCGCCTTTCTTGGACTCTTTCTGATAATCGAAATTAGGCTGTTCCATAGCGCCTCATCACTAAGGTAAATGATTAAAACTACTTTGTAAAATATTTTTAACTAACAGTACTACTCACCCTACGCGGGCAATTGACCAAAAGGTCAACTATTCTAGCTTTCTACCAGCACGCCTTCTGTTTGCTCTTCTTCCTGCTTCTGAGCAGGAATGCCTGAAGGGACTTCTGGCAGCTTTGCTTTCGCCTCGTCTTCCAGCACTCCCTCGATCTCGTTGAGTATCGAGAGCGCGTCGGCGTCCATCGGAGTCGAGATTCTGGCTTCTGCCTTGATGTTCGAGTTGACGAGCACGTCAGCAGTCACGGTCGAGACTTCAGAGAGCGCCTCGCTGGCAGCCGGGATGGCTTTTGATAGCTCTGTCTGGATGCCCTTTATCATCTCGATCGTCGGGTCGATGGTGTCAAGGATCATGGCAAACTCGTGGATGGTGCTGAAGCGTATCACGACCGCCTCGAGCGCAAGGCCTGTATGCTGGGTCGTCCTACGCAGCCGCCTCACGTTTGACAGCTCTGTCGCCAGTATCTTTGCCTTGGCGTTGTTGCCTGCTCTGATATTGGCGGTTATCTGCTCCAAAAAGTACGTCTCCATAGAGCCGAACCTCTTGTCGAGCATGTTGAGGCGCCCAAGCTGGTTGTACACAACATTCGTTGCGCTAGTGATCTGGCTCACAAATTGCTGGCGCTTGTCTCCTCCTGCCATCTACACCCGCATTTTTGCGCAAAAATAGCGGTTAAAGTCCCGGTGTTGTACTCTGTGCACCAAAAGCTGTCAACAAGCTGAGCTACGCAAGAATTTGTATCTGCGTTTAATAGCAATGCCGGTACACAATAGTTAAGATGGTTGCAGCCGACCGCAAGAAGGAAGATCACAGCAACCTCTCAAAAAGGGAGCACATCAAGGCGCACCTAGGGGCGCGCAAGCTCGAGTTCATCTCGACTGCCGTCATTGCAACAGTGTTTGCGATCAGCTTTGCCCACCTTGAATATTACTACATCAAGGACCCGGCGCTCCAGATATCAAACGGCCAGGTGCAGGTGATAGACCCCAATTCTGACAGGAGCAGGGAAACAAGGCCGATAGTCGGCAACATGTACCAGTACCACTTGTTCCCGATGCTGTTCATCTTTGTGCTTATCAGCTACAGCGCGCTCTGGGACGACATGACGTTCAAGCTGCTTGGCAAGCACAACCGCATCAAGGCCGCGTTGCTTGGCTCTGCCAACCTCATAACAGCAATAGTCGTGGAAGATTTCGCGTGGTTTGTCAACAGGTGGCTCGTGCCGCTTGCATCGGACCCAAAGGGCGGGATGCTGATGCAGCCGACGGACTGGACCTCAATTCATCTTGGCGCAATAAATGCCGGCTCGTTTGTGGTGCCAAACTGGTACCTGATTGCGATAGCGCTTGCCACGCTTGCATACTATGGCGCCTTTAGAAACCATGAACGTGGTGCCTAGCGCTTGGTGACAGACACTGTAAAGTCTGCGGGGTTTAGCGCGGCGCCACAGGTGGGGCAGCGGCCGTTTGTGCCGCGCAAGGCGTCCTTGACTGATTTTAGCATCCGCATCTGGTAAACAACAGAGCCGCACTTGCCGCAAACAACGTCCGCCGAAAGCATACTAACAGCCTGCAATAACCGGGATAAGAAAAGTGTCCTTGGAAGTTTTTTACAAAACGCGCAACTGCCGCTACGCTAGACCGCGCCTTTTCTGTTTAGCCGGGGCGAAGATGGTGCTGAAGCCCAGTCTGTCACCTTGAAGCTAGAGTGGCCGGTGCGCCTTGTGTGATCGTCGGTGTCGAGCTTGAAGAAAAAGAACTCGTGGCACGCATGGCATTCGTACACCTTGGACTCAAACATGTACATTGACATCACGATCTCATGAGATGCTTATAGAAAATAGCGTGTATGAGAGATTACATACATCTCATCATGATTTCTGGAGCATGAGGCCGTGCTTTGGATCAAAGCCAGTAACCCTCACCTTGGCTCCTACCGGCAGGTCCTTTGGCTCCTTGACTCCAGGCAGAAATCCCGACGCCCTCAATTTCGCGTTGTCGACGTTGAACACCACCCACGCGTACGAGCCGGCGTCTTCAAAGCCTTCCGGCGCAACCGCTTGGATTGTATAGGTGACTACGGTGCCGCTTCCTTCAAGCTCTGCGTGCTCGAACTTGCTTGCCGAGCATTTTTCGCAAAAGAGCACCGTCTCAAGCATCAGGTGGCCGCACTTGGTGCACTTGTGCGCCAGTATCATTTTCCGGTTTGCCGCCTCGATAAACTTCTCGCGGGTGTTCTCTGCGCTCATCATTATTTCCTGTCTACCTTTTTGAAAATGTGGACCGCGGCGCTTGCGCCTGTCGCGCCAAAGTTGTGGGTGAGGGCTATCTCGGCGTTTGGCACCGTCCTCTGCCCTGCCTTGCCGGTGAACTGCTCGTACACCTCGACCACCTGGCCGACTCCTGTCGCGCCTATCGGGTGGCCCTTTGACTTCAAGCCTCCTGACGGGTTGATCGGGATTTCGCCATTGAGGCGCGTCGCGCCGTCCCTCACCGCGTGGGCGGCTTTGCCCTTCGGGAAGAACCCTAGGTCCTCGATGTCGATGATCTCTGCAATCGTGAAGCAGTCGTGCACTTCTGCAAAGTTGATGTCCTTTGCAGTAACGCCGGCCATCTTGTACGCCTGCCTGGCAGCCGCCACGGTGCTTGGGATTGTGGTGATGTCTTCGCGCCCCTGAACTGCCGCCGGCGAAGCGCCCCTGCCGGAGCCGATTATCTCCATGTAGGGCCTGCCGCTCTTTTTGGCAAAGTCTTCGCTGCATAGGATGACTGCAGACGCGCCGTCGGAGAACGGGCAGCAATCGAGCAGCTTCAGTGGCGACGCAACCACCGGCGATTTCAAGACGTCATCAACTGTTATCTTTTTGTGCACGTGCGCCTTTGGGTTGAACATGCCGTTTTCGTGGTTCTTGACCGCTACGTGAGCAAGGTCTTCTTCTGTAGCCTTATGCGTAGTCATGTAGGCGCGCGCCATAGAAGCAAAGAGCCCGGGGAACGAAGCGCCGTTGCCGCCTTCATAGAAAAAGTCAGAGCAATAGGAAAACAATGTCGTGCTGTGCACCGTGCCCGTGTGCGTGACCTTTTCAACTCCGAGTGCAAGTACGCAATCATAGAAACCAGCCGCCACGTTTGCAAAGGCTTCGCGGAACATCACAGAGCCAGAGCCGCAAGCAGATTCTATTGTCAAGCCGGGGACGTGAGAAATGCCGAGGTTGCTCATTATCACAGGGGCCATGTGCACCTGCTTGTCGGCAACCCCGAAAACGTTTGAAATGTAGCCTGCCTGGATCTCCTTCGGGGTGATCCCGGCGGATTCTATTGCGTCTTTGGCTGCATTTAATGCAATTTCAATGATACTTTCGTTCAATTTTCCATATTTTGTGCTGCCGGCGCCAAGAACGCATACTTTGCTTGTCATCCACAAAAACTACCTTTTTGCATTATAAATAGCTTAGACATGGCTGATGCAGAAGAATCATGGTGGATGTTTAGCGGCAGGATCGGATTAATATGCGCAAAACTGCAAGATCGGCTGCTTGTACACGCTTGTCGTCTGCGAAAAGCCGGACGCTGCAAGGAGGATAGCGCAGGCGCTCGGGAGATCGGTGGAAACAAGGCCGGCAGGGATTTCTGTTTTTGACGTGACAAGCAGAAGCGATCATTACAAGGTCTGCACGGCGCTTGGGCACCTCTACGGATTGGCAGACGCGACAAAGAATAGGAGTGTCTACCCCGTGCTTGACTTGGAATGGGCGCCTGTTTCAGAGAACCCAAGAGCAGCCAGGGCGATCAAGGTGATTGCCGATCTGGCAAAAAACGCGTCAGGCTTTGTGCACGCGTGCGACTACGACCAGGAAGGCGAGGTGATAGGCCACAGCATTTTGCAATACGCCTGCAACAACAAGTACGGGCAGGCAAAGAGAGCAAAGTTCTCGACCCTGACTGATGACGAGATAAAGGAATCGTTTGCAAATTTGATAGAGCCAAACGCCGGGCTGGCAGAGGCCGGCCGGTCAAGGCACCTGCTTGATTTTATCTATGGCGTCAACCTCTCAAGGGCTCTTGCCAAGTCGTTCAAGACAACCAATCGCTACCGCAACCTGTCAATCGGTAGGGTGCAGGGACCGACCCTCGCGTTTGCAGCCGACAGGGAGCTAGAGATCAGGATGCACGTGCCGGATCCGTACTGGACAATATCCGGCAGGTTTTCCAAAGATGATCAGCAATTTGACGCGCGCTATGAAAAACCAAAAATAGAGACTCTGGCAGAAGCGCGCTCGGTTGTCAGTGCGTGCACTGGCAAGGAGGGAATTGTCAGCGATGTTAGCAGCAAAAAAGTGGTGCTCCGGCCGCCCACGCCTTTTAACATCGGCGACCTACAGCGCGAAGCGTATAGGCTGTTCAAGGTTTCGCCTGGCTACACGCTGTCAATAGCGGAAAAGCTGTACCTGCGGGCACTCATTTCGTACCCGCGCACATCGAGCCAGAAATTGCCGCCGTCAATTGGCTATAGCAAGATAATCTCCGGCACCTCTAGGATTAGCGGCTACGGCAGCCTGGCTTCCATGCTCCTCTCAAGGGGCAGATTGGTTCCAAACGAGGGCAGGATGACAGATCCGGCGCACCCGGCTATCTACCCCACCGGCATAGCGCCACGGCAAAAGCTTGGCGGCCTTGAATTCAAGATATACGACTTGATAGTAAAGAGGTTCCTTGCGACGTTTGGCGATGCGGCTGCAAGCCAGCACACCGAAGTATCAATCGATATTCAGGGTCAAATATTCAAGGCTGAAGGCAGGGCGCCACTTTACGAAGGCTGGATGGTTTTCTACAAGCCGTACGTAAGGCTCGAGCACAACGAGCTGCCGGCTTTGCAGCAGGGCGATCACGTGGAGAACCTTGGCATTGAAATGGAGGAAAAATTCACGCAGCCACCTTTTCACTACAACCAGGCGAGTCTATTGGCAAAGATGGAGCAGGAGCAGATCGGGACCAAGGCCACAAGGGCAGACATCATTGCGACTCTCTTCAAGCGCAACTATATCGCGGCAAAGCGGGGCGGGATCGAAGTCACTGACCTTGGATTTGCAGTCATCGACTCGATGAGGGCGTTTGTGCCTGCGATAGTGTCAACAGACCTGACAAGGTCGATGGAGGAGCAGCTAGAGAGGGTAGAAGAGGGTTCTGCCGACAGCGCGCTCGTGATAGAACAGGCGGTTGACAGGCTTGTAGAATCGCTGTCTGAATTCATGGAAAAAGAAGCAGACATTGGCGCGCGGATAGGTGACGCGGCGACAGCTGACGCTGCACAGGCTACCACACTGGGGCAGTGCCCTGTCTGCAAAAAGGGGGAGCTGCGCATGATTCGGTCGCGCACTACAAAAAAGAGGTTTGTCGGCTGCTCAAACTATGCCGCCGGCGGGTGCAGGGCAAGCGCACCTTTGCCGCAGAAAGGTGCGATCAAGATATCTGGCAAGCCTTGCCCTGAATGTGGCTGGCCGGTAGTGGGGGTAATGTTTGCAAGGCGAGCAAAACAATGGAAAATTTGCATAAATATGCAGTGCCCTTTGAAGAAAAAATAACGCCATAGAAGGTAGTTCGCTAACATCATTGCGTTAACCTATTAAGAAAACTGGCACCCATTACAATCATGCAGGAAAGCGATCACGCGCACATGTGTGAGTATTGCAAGGAAAGGTTCCCCTGCCCGCTTGACAAGCACGAATGCAAGATCGAGTGGAAGACCACCCACAACGACCACTATCTGGCGCTCACGTGCTAAGGTCGTAGATGTCTGTCCGGCGGTTCTTTAGCAAGGGCAATGACTGCCTGATTTTCTTGATCCTTGCCCTGTCTATTTCAACCGCCTCGACTCCTTCTCGCTGTCCCATGTCAACAAGCACCACGCCAAACGGGTCGACTACCATGCTCCTGCCGCAATAGATGTTGCCCACCTGCGCCGGGGCGGCCACGTACGAGCCGTTCTCAATTGCTCTTGCCTTTACCATTGTCTGCCAGTGCTCCTCCTTCATTTCGCCGGCGACCCACCCGGAAGGCGCGACGAGCAAATCTGCGCCCTTGACTGTCAGAATCCTTGACATCTCTGGGAAGCGCAGGTCGTAGCAGATCATGAGGCCGACGTTGCCAGCATTGGTTTTTGCCGGCCGGATTATTTTTTTGCCGGGCACCAGCTTGGCGGATTCTTTGAATCCTAGTGCATCATAGAGGTGCAGCTTGCGGTACACTGACGTCACAGTACCGCTTGGGTTGATCATGACTGCCGTGTCATAGACGTGTTGGGGCTTGTCACTCTTTTCATAGATCGTCGCGACTACTCCGATCTTGTTCTGTTTGGCAGCCGCTGACAGCGTTGACACAAAGCTGCCCTTGACGGTTTCCGCGATGCCTGCTAGCTGGCCCGCGGACTGGCTGGCCGGTGAAAACGCCATCTGGAACTCGGGAAAGCATACGAGCCCTGCGCCCTTGCCTGCGGCTTCTGCGATAAATTCAACAGATTTTTTCAGGTTCTCCTGCTTGTCTTCCGACGAGCGCATCTGCACTATTGCTATTTTCAACCAGTGCAGGGGAAGCTGTTGAAAATAAAAATAGTTTGCTAAAGTGGCTTGCCGGACTGGAACCAGTTCTCTTTCGGCTTTTCGTCAAAAACCACGATCACGTGCTCTGGCTTGGTTTTCAAAATCTGGACCGCCGCGTCAGTGATGGCTTTTGCGAACTCGTCCTTTTGCTCCTTGGTCCTGCCGGGGTACATCGAGACTTCAATGAGAGGCATGATGATGCTTACTGTGGCTGGTTTATATGTGCATCAGCTATCGGGGTCGGGGCCACCTCTTTGCCGGAGTGACCGTTGGCCTTTGCAAGCTCGTACAGCGCAACAAGGTATCGCTTGATAAAGTTGACTCCCGGCGACGGCCTGCGGCCCTTTTCGTAGTCGCTCAGTACCGACGGCGTGATGTCCATCTTTCTTGCAAGGTCTGCCTGCTTTATCCCGAACTTTTTCCTCCAATATTTCAGCTGCTGGGGCGGGTTATCGTTCAATACCACAGAGCCGGCGATCCAGGTCAATTCGTCGCCAGCGGTTTTAGTTTCAATACTGGACAAACGTAAAACGAACTCTCTAACGGGTGATAAAAAGATTATTCTAATAATAGACGGACCTACTAGAGTTGCCATGGCAGACAAGCTGCGCCAGCTCAACTCCAAAGTCATGCGGTGCATGCTATGCCCGCGGCTGGCGCAGTACGTCAGGCAGGTAGGGCAGGAAAAGGTGAAGAGGTTTGCAGATGAAGAGTACTGGGCGCGGCCTCTTCCAAGCTGGGGCGACCCAAATGCGAGGCTCCTGATAGTGGGGCTTGCGCCTGCCGCGCACGGCGGCAACAGGACAGGCCGTATGTTCACCGGCGATGGTTCAGGCGACTGGCTTGCAAGAGCGATGCACGCGACAGGGTTTGCAAGCATACCAACGAGCAGGTCAAGGGATGATGGGCTGACGCTAGACGACGCCTACATCACCGCCGCAGTCAGGTGCGCGCCGCCTGGCAACAAGCCGCTCCCCTCAGAGCTGGCCAACTGCTCTCAATACCTCCTCGCAGAGCTAAAATTATTGGAAAACGTCAGGGTGGTGCTCGCGCTTGGCAGGATCGGCTTTGACGCCTACTGCAGGGCCGCAGGCCTCAAAGGGCTTGCATTTGGCCACGGCGCGCGCTATGAAGTCAGCGGGAAAACCCTGCTCGCCTCGTACCACCCAAGCAGGCAAAACACCAACACGGGCAAGCTGACGTGGCAGATGTGGCTTCGCATTTTTGAAACGGTCAGAGAAATAATCAGCTAGCTGCTTCGCAGACCTTGCAGAGGAACTCTACCTTGATGACGTC